>NCDW01000305.1:2221-3166 GCA_002280395.1 Flavobacteriales bacterium 32-35-8 | reverse complement strand
ACCAAGGCACAAGGAGAACTCTATAAACTCTATGCGAGTAAATTGTTTCCTATATGCTTGAAGTATTCGCGCAACTATGCCGAAGCGGAAGACAATCTTCAAGATGCATTTTTGACCATTTTCAATAAAATTAAACAGTATAAAAACGCAGGTTCTTTTGAAGGTTGGATAAAACGCATTACGATAAATACCGCCTTGCAACGATACAGAAGCGAAAAGGTATTTGATATAGTACCAGAAAATATCATTGATGATGCTGAAATTGACATAGATGATGAAGACATTTCCTTGAAATACTTATTACAAATCATTCAAGAATTACCAGATAGGTACAGATTGGTCTTTAACTTATATGTATTGGACGGTTATTCACATAAAGATATTTCGGAGATGCTGGATATTAACGTAGGAACTTCAAAATCGAATTTAGCAAGAGCTAGACAAATTTTGAAGCAAACCATTGAAAATTACAGAACACAACAACATTTACAATCATTATAAATGAATGATAAAAAACATATAGACAGATTGTTTCAGGAAAAATTCAAGGATTTTGAAGAAACGCCTGATGATGCTGTTTGGGAACGTATTGAAGCCCAATTAAAAGAAAAAAAGAAACGCCGAGTTATTCCTATTTGGTGGCGATATGCCGGCGTAGCCGCCTTATTATTGCTTTTATTAACGATTGGAAATGGTTATTTTAATAATAACTTATCTACTGATGAAAACCAACATCAAGTTGTTGATACAGATAAAAACACTGATTTGAATCAAAAGGATAATGAAAATATTGATGATAATTATAATCATCCGAGCAATGATAACACCATAAAAAACACTGAAACCATTACCAATAATAATACTGTTGAAACGGATTCAAATAAGTCTTCTGACAATAATGAAATCATCAATAAAAATCAAAATGTATTAAATCCATCAAATGCA
>NCDW01000305.1:0-2101 GCA_002280395.1 Flavobacteriales bacterium 32-35-8 | reverse complement strand
ATCCGTTGCAAAAAATACATCTAAAAATGAAGTAAAAGTTAAAGGTAATGATACCAATGAATCTGTTAAAAACTCAGCTAAGAATAACTTACCTAAAACGAAAAATAATACCAAAAGTGAAATTCAAATAGCTAATACTTCACAAGAAAAAGCAAATAACTCATCTGAAACCAATAAAGCGGAATTGGATAAAACCAAAGTTGACAATCTGTTTAACACCAATAAAACTAATAAAGAATCGAATATTGCTGATGTTAAAACAAATCAAAAAGACGAAACAAAAACTCTTAGTGAAGAACAAAATAAGCTCACCATTGAAGAAGCCATAGAAATAGCAAAAAATAATAATGAAGAAGAAAAAGAGGATTTAAATAGGTGGAGTGTTGCCCCAAACGCTGCGCCTGTTTTTTTCAATAGTATGGGCAAGGGTTCTTCTATAGACCCACAGTTTAACAATAATTCTAAAAGTTCTGAGACCAATATGAGCTACGGCGTTACTGCCAGTTATGCCATTAATAATAGAATAAGTGTTCGTTCGGGAGTCAATAAAGTTAATTTAGGTTATAACACGAATAATGTAGTTGCTTTTCAAGCAATTGGCGGTCGTTCAAGCATTAGTGTTTTACAAAATGTAAAGCCTGAACTGAATAATACTGCCAATGACATTTCGGTTTTAAGCACTCAAAATTTTGCTGATAAAAGTTCGCAATCATTTGCAACATCAACAGGTGTTAACACCTCCATCAATCAGTCATTAAGTTTTATTGAAATTCCTTTAGAAATAAAATATTTACTTTCTGATAAAAAATTGGGAATCAATGTTATTGGCGGGTTTAGTTCGCTCTTTTTAAATGGTAATGAATTGCATTCGGATTTTGAAGGTAGCAGAACATTTATTGGAGAAGCTAGTAATATCAATAAAACAAGTTACAGTGCTAATTTTGGATTTGGATTGGACTATAAGGTTTCTAAAAAGATTAATTTGAATTTAGAACCTATGTTTAAGTACCAAATTAACACATTCAATAATACATCAGGCGATTTTAAACCTTATTTTATTGGGGTTTATACTGGCTTCGGATTTAAGTTTTAGGTTTTTGGTTAGATCTGGATATTGTTTTCTATTCCCAATTGAGAGCAATATCGAAAAAACTGTCTCTCTCCGGGGCAGTTTTTATTTTTTAAATAGTTGCAATTGATTTAAAATAATATTCCTAGCTTTCTCATTTAAAGCTTTGGTATCTTTAATTTCCAAACCTTCAGTGGGCAAAAATCTATGTATTTTTACACGCATTCTGCCCGGGCTTCCACTAAAAAAAGTATAAGAAAATCGCTTTTTATTATCAGGAAATGTTAATGGGACAATGGGTATTTGATGATTAATAGCCAGCCTAAAAGCCCCATCTTTAAATTCATCTAATTCTATGTGTTCTTCGGGCACACCGCCTTCAGGAAATATACAAATGCTCAACCCCGATTGTAAACGTCGTTGGGCTCTTAAAAAAACGGCCTTTCTGCTTTTTTCCGATGTTCTATCCACCAAAATACAGGTGCGTTTATAGAAAAACCCAAATAAAGGAATGTTGGCTAGTTCTTTTTTCCCAACAAAAACAAATGGGTTTTTAATGGCAACCAACATAAGCATAATGTCCGTCATAGACGTGTGGTTGGCAATAAACATATAACTTTTATGTTTTTCTGGCGTTTGCTCTTTTTCAATGTCCCATCTAAAACCCATCCCCAATAAAATAATTTTTGCCCATATTCTAGCTATTTTAAAAAAGAACGGATACCATGATTCCCTTAAAATGGAAATTAACAGAATAGGAAACGCTATAAGTATAGGAAGTGCTACAAGTATGTAAAACCAAATACGATATAATACCCAGAAAATGTATTTAAATACCATCATAGAAATCAAAAATACATAATTGTATTGAGCTATTTTACTAAAACAATTACCTTTGCCCAACAAAGAAAACTTGAGATTAACTTTAAATAGATTCCCACTTTCGTGGGAATAGAAAAATGGCAAGAATACTTACAGGCATACAAAGTACGGGCACACCACATTTAGGAAATATTTTAGGGGCTATTATTC
>NCDW01000062.1 GCA_002280395.1 Flavobacteriales bacterium 32-35-8 | reverse complement strand
GGCGCCCAGGATGGTGGCGACGCCGACGGTGTTGAGCACGCAGTTGGCGCCGACCGACGAAGCCTGCGGGCCCACCTTCACGACCGTATAGGCCGGGTTGGACTGGGGTAGTTTGATTTTTAAAGGTTTGTTTGATAAAAGCTTACCAATTTATTTACTGCTTGGTTTACATATTCAGGTTTCCAATAGGTTTGAATATGAGTTGCACCATCAATCAAAAACAACTCTTTATTCTTTGCATTGGTTGCTTTTATAAATGCTTCATCGGTCATATACTTTGTATCGGCTTTGCTTCCTGCTATCATCAATAAAGGTTGGTTGATTAATTCAATTTGGTCGGTTGCATCCCAAGTCATTAAATCCATTAAACTGCTTGTCGTGTAAAGAAAAGTCGAGTTTGGATGTGCGTGGGTTCTGTAATAATATTCATATCCTTCGCGATACAAATCAGTTGTGGTTTTTGCAATTTCTTCATCTGTGATGCTTGCCACACCTGAATAAAGGATTTCACCACCTTCAGCTTCTTGTTGACGAGCATCTGAAGCATTTTTTAATCGCTCCTGAATTGTTCCTATTTGCGAATTTTGAAAGCCATTACGTCTTACCAATCCCGAATTAAACATACTCAATGTTGCTACCGCCTTAAATCGTTTATCTGATTGAACTGCTTTTAGCGTATAACCACCACCACCACAAATGCCTAAAGCACCTAAACGGCTAGAATCAACACCTGGATATTGCAAAATAAAATCTGCCATACCGCTAATATCTTCGGTACGAAATTGAGGTCTATCGGTATGGCGAGGTTCACCGCCACTTGCTCCCTGATAACTTGCGTCTGCTACAATGGTAATATATCCCTGTTCTGCCAAACGCTGTCCATATAGTCCGGCTGTCTGTTCCTTTATACCTCCGTTGGGATGAGCAATTGTTATTGCTGGATATTTCTTCGAAGAGTCATAATTTGCAGGCGTATAAACATTTGCCGAAATATCTATTCCGTTTAGTTCGTAGGACACAGGATGAATCTTGACTTTCCCTTTTACATTTTCTATAATTGCTCCATCATAGACCAATGAAAATGGGTTTTCTTCTGCCTTTTGATGGTATTGAGCATTTGCTGTATAAACGGATATTATCGACATTGTCAGTATTATTTTTTTTATTGCATTCATCATTTTAAATTTTAATTACATCAGTTTTGAGAACGTTAAGTTGGTTAATTTCCAATCACTACCATTTTTTTGATACACTTCTGTAACCATAAAACGATTGCTTACTTCGTTGTTGCCTACTACTGCTAATAGTGTTATTTCATTCCAAACAATGGCGGTATTGCCAAATATTTCAACAGAAACATTGTGCACATCAGCTTTTTTATACCAAATACTTCCACTTTCAATCACTTGTAATTCTCGTGCTGTTCCCCAAGTGCCACCCATATGCACAAATTTTGCTTTCTCGTGAAAAAGATTTGAAAGACTATCTACATTTCCTTTGAGAGTGTTTTGATTTCTTCATTCATTGAAGTTTCACTATTTGAAGTTTTATCTAAACCTTTTTCAGTTAACCAATCAGCCATTAATTTTGCAATTTCCTTATTGTTTAAATCTGACATCGGGAAATGCGTATTGCCTTTAATTCCTATTTCTGGCAAATGAACCACTTTTGCATCACCGCCATATTTATTGATAGTTTCAACGAAGAGTTTAGCCATTGCTAAGCGTGTACGCCAATTGTCTGTGCCATAAAATTCGGATGGTGTTTCAGGAATAAAATCACCATAATAAATAATGATTGGAATTTTGGTGAGTATTAAAAAATCTTCTTTAGAAATGCTCACAGCTTCCAATGGACCACCCGCACTTGGCATTGTTGGTGGTGCTTCGCCTTGAGGAAATACAAAACCACTTCCGGGTTCATAAGATACTATGGCTTTGATGTTTTGATTTTTGATTGCTGTTATCCAACCTTGGCCACCACTATGTGAATGGGTTACCAATACTCCATTCCCTATTTTATCAAACAATGCTGAAACCGCATCAGTATTGACTTCAAAATCTATGGTTCCCAAGTCAGGACTGATTTGTCTATAAAATTGATTTAAGGTTTCAGGGCTTTTATCAAATTGCACATTAGGCATATAGTCATCACCCTTGGCAATACGGAACATACCTAACCAATACTGTTCGTTTGGTGTTGCTGGAATTGTAGTTTCCTGTGGGCTTCTTCCTCCTTGGCCTCTTCGTGGTTGGTCAATTAGATAAACAGGATAGTTTTTTCTTAAAAAAATCGTTTGGAAACCTTCGCGTCCATCGGCAGTTGTTTGCCAAGTTCGAGCAGTTTGACCGAAACCGTGCCAAAATATTAAAGGCAATTTATTTGCATTGCTTGGAATTTGATATTGTACCGTTGCGTGATCAACGTGTAAAGTCTGTCCTTCTGTTTTAGGATTGTCGGGATTATAAGTGCCTTCGGCTTCAACAGTAGTACCGCCAACCGCAAAAACGCCTTGTTCTTGTATAATCAATTGATTATTGTTGCTGTCTTGCGCTTTAGCGCCAAAGAACATTAGAACTGTAAATAAGGATATTATTGTTTTTCTCATTGCTTTTAGGGTTAATTTGACTGCTAAGATTTAAGCACTTCATCTAAAATTTTCTGTGCTGATTTCGCTTCCTTCTTTCCTATGGTTGATTTTATCACACCTACAAACTGCTGTAATTGTTCGGATGTTAAGCCAACTTTCAAGCAAATGGCTAAATGTGAATGCAACATAGGTTCTGCATTGTTAATAGTAGCAATTACGGAAATAGTTACTAATTCTCGTTGTTGATAATTTAATACGTCACGCTCGAAAATATCTGCAAACAAATGCTCTTTCAAAAAGGTGTCCATTGTTGGAGCAAAAGCAGAATATCCCTTGAGTGTGTCGGATTGTGGCGTTTGGGTCAATTCTTCTAAAATCTTTTTACCACGTTCATACTTATTGTTAGTTTCGTCAATGCTAGTAGCATCGTTGCCCAAAGTATCGTTTATTCCTTTTGCTTTTCGTTCGTCAAGAACTTGCATAAAGGATTGTAAACCACGAATACTGCGAGGAAAACCGCAATAGGCATAAAGATGCACAAGCACTTCTTTGATTTCATTGATGGTCAGTCCGTTTTCAAGGCCTGTATTTAGGGCAGGTTTTAGTTGTTCTAAATCTCCTTTAGCCGTTAATGCTGCAATGCTGATAATGCTTTGCTCTTCGGGACTTAATAACTTTTCTGATATTGTTTTTTGCTGAGCAGCTATAATTCCTGTCATACCAATTATTGCAATAAACATCAGTATTATTGATTTTCTGTTAATTATTTCCATAGTAAGATGTTTCATTTATTTATTCCGATTTTTTGCAACCATTGCTTAATTTCACTTTGTACTTCTACTTCTTTACTTCCCTCCATTACATATAAAACCCCATCTCTTTCCGAACCCCCTTTGGTAGTAAAACCTTCCATTACATCACTATCTGGGCATAATTCTTTTACTGTTTGAAAACTGCTACCTACTCCATACCCACCATTTGTATTGAATGGAATAACTTTTTTACCACTTAAATCGTATTGGTTCAAAAAACTTTTCATAGGAGGTGGCAACTGCATTCCCCACGTTGGGAAACCGATAAATACAATATCATATTTTGCTATGTTGTCAATCTTTGTTTTGAGTGGTGGTAAAAAACCTGTCCTGTTTTCTTCGGCAACTTGATTTACCGTTGTTTGATAATCTGCAGGATAGGGAGTTTCCAATTCCAATGCTACCAAAGTTCCGCCAACATTTTTATGAATGATTTCAGCTACTGCCTTTGTATTTTGGGTTCGTGATAAATAAACAATTAAAATTTGTTCATTGGGATTGTCCTCAATCACAAGCAAGCTATTGTCGCTTTTACAACTTGATGAAGTAGAAGAGAATCCAACGAATAACAGGAAAAGTAAAAATCGCATAACTTTAATTTTTAGTAGGAGCTTCAACACCCGAAAATTGCAAGACAGATTCAGGAAGTCTATCTCCACTTATAGAAATTGTTCTTAATTCTTGATTGAATTGTTGCCAATCATCTGTTGAGAATTTCACACTTGCTGCTGCGGAGTTTTCAAGCATATGAGCCATTTGGGTCGTGCCGGGAATGGGAACAATAAAAGGTTTTTGAGCCAATAACCAAGCCAATGAAACCTGTGCAGGTGTGGCTTCTTTTGCAATGCTCCATTTTTTTAAGAGATTGACAAGTGCCATATTTTTAGGAAGATTTTCAGGAGAAAATCGGTTGGTAAGACTGCGGAAATCGCCTTGGGCGAATCGTGTATTCTCGTCAATTGCTCCTGTTAAAAATCCAACACCAAGCGGACTCCAAGGCACAAATCCAATACCTAATTCTTCACAAAGCGGAATAACATCTTTATCCGAACCGTGATATAAAAGTGAATGTTCATTTTGAATGGCTGCAACTGGATGTTCTTTATGTGCACGCCTTACGGTTTGCAATCCTGGTTCAGAAAGTCCGTAGTGAAGCACCTTTCCTTCTTGCATTAAATCTTTTATGGCTCCAACCACATCTTCAATCGGCACTTCTGGGTCAACACGATGTTGGTAAAGTAAATCTATACGATCTGTTTTAAGTCGTTTCAACATATTCTCAACCACTTTTTTGATGTGGTTGGGTTTGCTATTTAATCCGGCTAATCTTCTTCCTGTTTCTTGGTCAATATTCCAACCATACTTGGTAGCGATAACAATTTCATTTCTGAATGAGGCAACGCCTTCACCCAATATCTTTTCCACTTCCCACGGTCCGTATGCTTCGGCTGCATCAAAAAATGTAACACCGTTGTCATAGGCAGTACGAATGATATTGTGCATTTCTGAACGTGTGGGAATGGTAGTCTGATAGGTTCGGCTCATATTCTGCACACCAAGACCAATGCTTGATACTTCGAGCGAAGCCCCAAGTTTTCTTTTACCTATGGATGTTCCTTTCTTATTTTTTTTGTTAGCCAAATTGGCATTTGGTTGAGCAAATGTATTGAAAGGGGTTAGGGCTGTTGCAATTACTGCAAGTCCTGCTGTTTTTAGAATTGAGCGTCTGTCCATTTTGAAATATTTTTGATGTTATAAACTAATCTTATACTCACTCAGCGCTTTTACCATATTTGGGTCTCTATGGTCAAAAAATTGACTGGTCTTTGTGTCTAAGGATTGAATTAGCTCCATATCCTCAATTGAAAGTTCAAAATCGAATACATTGAAATTTTCGACCATTCTTTCTTTACGTACCGATTTAGGAATAACCACAACGCCTCTTTGGGTGAGCCATCTTAAAATCACTTGAGCAATTGATTTATTGTATTTTGCTCCAATCGTTGCTAAGACTTCATTCTGAAAAATATTGTTTTTCCCTTCTGCAAATGGCCCCCAAGATTGGATTTGAATATTATTGTCTTGCAAGAAATTTTGTGCTTCAAGCTGTTGATGAAACGGATGAGTTTCAATCTGATTAACTGCTGGTGTGAAACCGCTATTCACCGTTAAATCTATCACTCTGTCAGGTTGGAAATTTGCTACACCAATGGCCTTTATTTTTCCTGCGTTGTATAATTCCTGCATTGCTTTCCAAGAACCGTACACATCACCAAAAGGCTGATGAATGAGGTAAAGGTCTAAATAGTCAAGCTGTAATAAATCCAATGATTTTTGAAAAGCTGCTTTCGTTTTTTCATATCCTGCATCTTGCACCCACAACTTAGTTGTGATAAACAAGTCTTCTCTTGGAATGCCGCTTTTTTTGATTGCATTTCCAACAGCTTTTTCATTTCTATAAGAAGCAGCAGTATCTATTAAGCGATAACCTGTTTCAATAGCATCCACTACAGCTTTTTCAGTTTCGTTATCAGGAATTTGAAAAACACCAAATCCTAAAATTGGCATTTCTACTCCGTTGTTGAGTGTTATCTTTTTCATTTTCATTTCGTCTTTGTAAATTTATAATGCAAATGTCTCTCTTATTCTGGTCACCTTCCTTATACCAATTACGGATGGACTTACCAATATTACTGATTGGGCTAATTCGTAGTGGTTTAAAAAATGGTTTTGAGTATTTTTGTACCACTAAAACAGACTGTAATGGATTTAGATTTTAAAACTGTAAGCGATTACAATCGGTTTAATCAACACGAAACATTTCATCCATTGGTAAACGTGATTGATTTTTCAAAAGCCGATAGAAGAACGGGGAACAAAATGTATTTTGACTTGTATTGCGTGTTTTTGAAAGACGTAAAATGTGGTGATTTAAAATACGGCAAACAGACCTATGATTATCAAGAAGGTACTTTGGTATTTGTCTCGCCCGGGCAAGTGATAGACGTTTTGAATAAAACAGATGAATACCAACCAATGGGACACGGATTGGTATTTCATCCTGATTTGTTGTTGGGATCACCATTAGCAAAATTGATGGACGATTACAGTTTTTTTAATTATCAATCGAGCGAAGCCCTACATATTTCTCAAAAGGAAAAGCAAATTGTAATGGATTGTTTTTCCAAAATCAATTTCGAGTTACAACAGAATGTAGATAAGCACAGCAAAAAATTGATTACCTCGAATATTGAGCTATTTTTAAACTATTGCGACCGTTTTTACGACCGTCAATTCATTACACGAGAGCATATAAACTCTGATATTTTATCAGAATTTGAAATTTTACTCAACGATTATTTTAAATCGGACAAAGCCACAGAAATCGGCTTCCCAATGGTGCAATATTTTGCGGAGCATTTGAATTTATCATCTAATTATTTTGGAGACTTAATTAAAAAGGAGACTGGTAAGTCTGCTCAGGATTATATTCAGTCGAAAGTCATTAACGTGGCTAAAGAACGTATCCACGATGAAAGCAAGTCTATCAGTGAAATTTCGTATGAATTGGGCTTTAGCTATCCACAACACTTTACCCGATTGTTTAAACAGAAAGTCGGTGTAAGTCCGAAAGAGTATAGAAGTTTAAACTAAGTCTGATTGTCTTTATTGTGCGTGGGCTGATTGGCTCTTTTGGGTTTGCGAAGCGTTGGCTTTGCGTGTCGGGCAAACCCCAAATGTGCCAATTGCGTTGGCATAAAAATTTTTCCTGTGCGGTGGGCTTTTTTTTAATTTTTTTCGTGTCGTTGGTTGTCGTGGTTGGTGTTTGTCAGATGTTTGTATGTTGATGTTTGTTGTGTTTTTTTACCATTGCCGCTAACTTATTTATATACTTAACTTTTATCACCTTATCCAACCAATATAGCAGTATAAGCCCAAATTAGCATTATAATTAACAATCGTACGTTTATTTTTACTTAATGCAATAAATGTAATTTATAACAAACAATAAAACAATAGATTGAATGATTTTATAGAATTTTCTTAATGAATTTAGTTAGATTCTAATGCTTAAGGCTCAAAAAAAACCTCACTAATAACTAGTGAGGTTCTATTGCTTTACATGGTTTTAAGACTCATTATTGCGGATTAACATAAACGCTTTCTTCTGGCCCTAAATAACTTGGTTTTAATCCGCCGGCATCAATCACGAATTTTTGAAATACCACGCCTGGATCTATCATCCATATTTAAGGTGTGCTTTCCGGGTGTGATGGTTTTATGCTCCGATTGTTTTTTACGGATATGATCGGTTACGGAATTGTTCCACCACGCTGGATATTCCCAATCTGGCTGTGTATCTTCCGCATTGATGTTGATTATTTGTGGTGCTTCATCATCAATGGCAATGGCGTATTTTAAACCTTCATTCTTTTTAAAGTTTAATAAAGGCGATAAATAGGTATCGATTTTTAAATCACCGCTATCAAAAACCGTAAACACGTATTCTAAACTCGGAGTTGTTTTGCTTGGTGTTTGTCTGTCGGCATTGGCTGGTTCAACAGTTACAGCAGAATGGGTGCGCCCCATGTTTGGAACCACCGTCCAGTTAATGGTCTTCGAATCGACTTTCTTGGTAAAATTGGCAGCTTCCATAGAAACCACGCCATTATTTTCTATAAAGCCTGCAGCAGTTGGCACATCATTACGAATAGGAACTTCAACCTTATAGTCTCGTCCGCCACCAGAAATCACAATTTCAGATGTATTAAGTCCTTTTGGAGCTTTATCCCAATCGATACTTACAAACACTTTTTCTTCATGTTCTATAGTTCCTTTTTCAGAAGATAATTTTACCCAATCATCTTTTGCTTGCAGCGAATAATTTAATTTATCACTTCCTGTATTAAAAATTTCTAAATAATACGATTGATTGTTTACGGGATCGAATTTAGGAAGGCTAGTGGCAAATAACCCTGAGCGGTTAAAGCGACCTCTACCAACACCATGCTCCACAACGTAACCAAGTCCTGAACCAATTGGCACTTGAAGATACGTGATCTCGGGCATTTTATTTACGGGAGGGTTGCTCCAAGTGGTGTAACCAATGCGCGTTTGCGACATAAAATGGTTCCATTTGCCATTTGCCAAGGTCTCGTGGTAGTAGTTGCTAAGCTCAGCGTCTTTAAAGAAGGTTTCCTTTACTTTATCGGCATATACATTTGTGGAGGCTCTATTCTGACTCGCATATACTTTATTTTTGCCGGTTGAAATATACATCTCATTCAGATTTTTTAAGGCTTCAATCGGATAATGCACCAATTGGTAATACGCCGATTTATAGTGTTCTGAAAGTTTATTATAAATGCCTGTGCTTCTATCCAGAAGTTGGGTGTAATCTTCTAAAATGCGATCGGCTTCGCGGTAGTTATCTAAGCTATAGGTGTCTGGTTTTAGCATTTCGGGCGTACGTCTGGCACTGTATTTTGTGCTTAAGGCTATAATGTCTGCAATGTCGGTTGCAAAGTCGCTTCCGAATTGTTGATTGGCCCAATTTAAATAATAGTTAGGCAAATCAGAGGCTTTCATATCGGCATCCCAACCAAAATCAAGGAAAAAGCTAATAGGTAATTCCATGGGTTTTAAGTCACCTACATTTACAATCCATAAGTCTTTCACTCCCCATTCGTACGCTAAATTCATTTGTTCCCAAACACGTTCAATCTGGGTAACGTTTAACCAACGGTATGAAACAGGCCCCCCAACAAAATCGAAATGATAATAAATACCATACCCGCCTTTGTGGTTCAAATCTTCTTTTTTAGGTAGAATACGGATGTTGCCCCAGTTGTCGTCACAGAACAAAATGGTTATGTCGTCATCAACGCGCATACCTTTATCATAATAGTCTTGTACCTCTTTGTAAATAGCCCAAACTTGAGGTGTTTGTTCCGCAGGTTTTCCAGTAACATCTGCAATAATTTGTCGTTGGTCTGCAATGATATTTTTTAATAAATCCACCGCCGTGTTTTCACTCATGGCTTCATCACCATCACCACGCATACCCATGGTCACCACACTTTCGTGATTTCCCATGCGTTCAATGCCACCTTTCCAAAATTTTTGAAGTGCTTCTTTATTGGTTTCATAATTCCATGCGCCACCGCCATTCGCACCCCATTCTTCGTGGGCGCGCATCATGGGTTCATGGTGACTGGTGGACATCACAATACCATAATCATCCGCTGTTTGCGGATTTAAAGGGTCTTCCACAGCAAACATCCTGGGTTGCCACATGGCTGGCCATAAATAATTGGCTTTGTTTCGTAAAAGCAATTCAAATACCTTTTCGTAAAATTCGTGATTAAAGCTGCCGAATTTTTCTTGTACCCAACCGGTTAAAGCAGGCGCTTCGTCATTAAGGAAAATCCCTCTATACTTTACGGAAGGTCCCTTTGAAGTAAATTTCTCTTTTTTAACAAAGAGATTGTCACTTTTTTTAGCTGGCACGTCTGCCCACCAATGCCAAGGGGAAACGCCTATGTCTTCTGAAATGGTAAAAGTTCCATAAGCGGCGCCTCGTTTGTCGCTACCGACAATGACCAAAGCTTCTTTCACATTGGGCATTGGATTTTGAATGGTTTGAATAATAAATCGTTCCCATCCACCACGAATGGCATCGACGTTTAATTTTTTGGAAGCGATTAATTGATCAATGATAGCACTGTTTCCTATGGTTCCTATAATGATTAGATTGCCATTTGCTTGATTGGTTGAAGTTAAAACCTCCGGTTTTTTACCGGTCACTTTTTCAATATCACCAGCAAGAAATGTAGCTGATTTTTGAATCAATATATAATCCGAAGGATCATATAAAATGTTAGCGGTTGTAGTTCCGTCTACAATTGAAAAGTACTGTTTTTTGTTTTTAACGTTACTGCTTACTTCTATTTGAGAATGTAATACTGATGTAAAAAGTAATAGAACAATTAGAAAATGTTTCATGATTTAAAATATAATAGTTGGTTTATTGCTCAAAATGGCGACATGTAATTTAACAGACAAAAACATGGATTTAAGCATTAACAAGGTTATAAAAAATCATTCTAAACGGCGTTAAATAAATGTGAAAAAGATATCAAATATGAAACATACACTTTAAAAAAATATCACTATCTGTAGAAATAGATGACTAATTATTTTAGCACATGTAAATGTAAATGTCACGTTATCAATACCTCATTTTTTTCCATTTTAGAATTATGAAACAAAGCTTTAATTTTTAGTTATATGATTCGTAATATTCGGATTGATAAGCATAAGATCTTTAACAAAGGTAACTTTGTCTTTTGGTGATATAATGATGCTGTCAAATTTGCCATAGGCAATCTCAATTCTGTCAAATGAAGGTGCGGGAGAAGATATTAAGCTATTTGTTTTGGATATTTTTTTTATTTCATGGATGTTGATGCGCTTGTTATACAATAAACCACATTTTATTTTGAGTACATCGGCGTCTATAACATAATTGGTTCTCAAGAAAATATTTAAGATAAATAGATAGGAAGGAATTAAAATGGCTATTAAAACAATTGTACCTTTAACAAAACCTGTATTTATGATGGCAAATACAATCGGGACAAAATACAAAAAGAATATTGCAATCAATAATGCATAAGAGACTTTAGAATCATATTTTTTAATCATAACCCGTTGGGTGCAATTATGGTTTTACAGTTAATTATATTAAATTTGTCACACTGAGCGCAGTCGAAGTGCTTGTTTACGAGGTCTTCGACTTTAGTTTATCTTGAGCGAAGCCGAAAGGCTCAGACTGACATTTAGTTTCTAATTGTATTGATTTTT
>NCDW01000061.1 GCA_002280395.1 Flavobacteriales bacterium 32-35-8 | reverse complement strand
TAAGATTAATGAAAAGAAAGATCACATTAAAGCAAATTGCGAGAGAGCTAGACGTCTCAATTTCTACTGTTTCTAAGGCTTTAAGTAATAGCAAAGAAATTAGTGAAGACACCACTCAAAAAATTCAGGCCTTCGCAAAACTATATAATTACAAAGCCAATAACATAGCTCTTAGTTTAAAAAACAGAAAGACAAAAACCATTGGTATTTTAATTCCGGAAATTGTACACCATTTTTTTTCAACGGTTATAAGAGGCATAGAAAGGGTTGCCAATAGGCGTGGTTATAACGTTATTGTAGGGCTATCTAATGAGTCGTTTACCAAAGAAATTATTAATATGGAAATGCTAGCGAATGGCAGTATTGACGGGATTATTCTTTCTATTTCCAAAGAAACTTTACTGAAACAGGATTATCATCATTTTAATGCGACCATCAATCAAGGGATCCCTATTGTCATGTTTGATAGGGTTGTAAATGAAGTTGATTGCGATAAGGTGATTGTTGATGATTTTAACGGAGCAGTTAAGGCCGTTAAGAAACTTGTTGAGAATGGTTGTAAAAACATAGCTCTTATTACCACCATGGATTATGTTAGTGTTGGTAGGTTAAGAACTCAAGGGTATTTGGAGGCTTTGGGTTTAAGTGGTATCGAGGCAAATTCTAATCTCATATTAAAGATTGATGATAGTTTGGATGTGGAAAACCATTTAGATATTTTAGAAACTGAAATTACACAGTTTTTTAAAGCAAATCCAAATATTGATGGCTTATTTGCTGTAAATGAGCTTTATGCAGTATCTGCTATGAAGGTAGCTAGGAAGTTGGGACTTACCATCCCAGACGACATGCAAGTGATAGGTTTTACAGATGGAGTCCTGTCAAAACATGCCACACCTAGCTTAACAACGGTGAGCCAACATGGTCAAAAAATGGGTGAACAATCAGCCAACTTATTGATAGATAGATTGGAAGCTGAGGATAGCGATAATGAGCAATATTTTACTAATAACCCTAAAGATCATGATTTCATAAAAGTGGTTATTGAGACCGAAATAATTGAAAGAGAATCTACTAAATAAAAATTTATTTGGAAGAATAAATTTTTATTATATATATTTGTACCCGAATCAAAACTTATATTTTCACTTCTCACAATAAGTTTTGATAAGTAAGTCGCTTATCAAATAGTATTAATATAACATACTATTTAATGGAAAAGCGTAGATTAAGTTTCCTGCAAATTTGGAACATGAGTTTCGGGTTTTTGGGAATCCAGATGGGTTTCGCCCTACAAAATGCCAATGCCAGTAGAATACTTCAAATTTTCGGAGCCGATGTCCACGAACTATCATGGTTTTGGATAATTGCACCCTTAATGGGCTTGATTGTTCAGCCAATTGTTGGACATTATAGCGATAAAACGTGGGGCCGATTTGGTAGAAGGAAACCTTATTTCTTAGTTGGGGCTATTCTAGCATCCATAGGTTTGGTGTTAATGCCACAAGCTGATATATTTATAGCATTTTTGCCCGCACTTTGGGTAGGAGCAGGAATGCTCATGATTATGGATGCGTCTTTTAATATTGCAATGGAGCCTTTTCGCGCTTTAGTTGGTGACAATTTAAGAACCGACCAACGTACTTTAGGATTTAGTGTCCAAACAGCTTTAATTGGATTTGGTGCGGTGATTGGTTCGTGGCTACCTTATGTACTTACTAATTGGCTTGGCATATCTAATGAAACAACAGCAGGTGTTGTTCCAACAAACTTAATTTTATCATTTATTATTGGTGCTGTAATTCTGATCATTTCCATTTTAGTGACGGTTTTAACAACTAAAGAATATGCCCCAGAGGAACTAGCAAGTTTTGAAGATGAGCAAAGGCATTCCGACACCATTGCAAAAGAGGGTCTAGAAGAAAAATCTAGCTTGCTCGATATTTTTGATGACTTCAAAAAAATGCCAATAACCATGCGCCAACTAAGTTGGGTGCAGTTTTTTTCTTGGTTCGGACTTTTTGGAATGTGGGTTTTTGCAACGCCAGCTATTGCACAGCACATTTACGGATTACCACATACAGATAGCAGTAGTACTACATATCAAGATGCTGGTGATTGGATAGGCATTCTATTTGGTGTTTACAATTTAGTATCTGCGGTCTATGCCTTTGCCTTGCCATATATAGCCAGAAAAATAGGAAGAAAACGTACCCATTCCATCTCATTAATTATAGGTGGCTTAGGCTTGCTGTCCATTTATATGATGCCAGACAAAAATTGGCTTATTGTTTCCATGATAGGCGTTGGTATTGCTTGGGCAAGTATTCTGGCCATGCCTTATGCTATTTTAGCAGGTTCTATATCACCTAAAAAAATGGGCGTTTATATGGGGATTTTTAATTTTTTCATAGTCCTACCACAAATAATTAATGCGCTAATTGGTGGGCCTCTTGTAAAATATGCTTACGGAAATCATGCCATATTTGCTTTGGTAATGAGTGGCGTCAGTTTTTTAATAGCAGCATCATTAGTCTATAAAGTAAAAGACGTTGATGATGTTGTACAATAAAATAATAAATAAAAATAGACCCTCGCTTTAGAAAAGGGTTAAGAGATAAATGAGTAAAACAGGAGTTATATTCGATTTAGATGGTGTTATTGTAGATACCGCAAAATACCATTATTTGGCATGGAAAAGCCTTGCAGATAATATGGATTTTGAATTTACCGAAACACATAACGAGTTGTTAAAAGGTGTGAGTCGTGTAAGGTCGCTAGAAATTTTGTTGGATATCGGGAAAGTTCAATTATCAGAACAAAAAAAACAAGAAATATTAATCAGTAAAAACGAGGAATATCTTGGGTATATAATGAAAATGAATGCCGATGAAATTCTTCCTGGTGCAGAAAAACTACTAAACACTTTAGATGCTTTAGGTATTAACTACGTACTAGGTTCTGCAAGTAAAAATGCCGAATTAATTTTAAAACAGGTTGGGTTATACCATCGTTTTTGTGGGATTGTAGATGGCAATGCTGTTTCAAAAGCAAAACCAGACCCCGAAGTGTTTTTAATTGGGGCCAAAATACTAAACACGCCTCCAAAAAACTGTATTGTTTTTGAAGATGCCATTGCAGGTATTGAGGCCGCTAATATGGCAAATATGACTTCTGTAGGAATTGGAGATAAGGAAATCCTTAATGAAGCCAATTTTAATTTTAATAGTTTAACAGAAATACCTGAAGATTTTTTCAGCAGATTTCTTTCAGAAAAAATTAAAAAATAATGAATCAAGATTATATAAAACCAGATCATTGGTCAATTATAGAAGAAGGGTTTGATGCATCGCGCATTAAGTCTTCTGAGAGTATTTTTAGTATTGGCAATGGTGCCATGGGGCAACGTGCCAATTTTGAAGAACAGTATTCTGGTCATACCTTTCAAGGTAGTTACATAGCAGGCGTTTACTACCCAGACAAAACCAGAGTGGGGTGGTGGAAAAATGGCTATCCAGAATATTTTGCCAAGGTACTAAATGCCCCAAGCTGGATCGGGATAGATGTTATTGTAGATGGGGAACAACTCGATTTATATGCGTGCAAAAAAGTAGAAAATTTTAAGAGGGAACTGAACATGAAAGAAGGTTGGTTGTCAAGAAGTTTTAAAGCAACACTTCAAAATAATACGATCATTCAAGTTCAAGTAAAGCGTTTTTTAAGTTTGGAATTTGATGAACTTGGAGCTATTCAATACAGTTTAAAACCTATAAATAAAAATGCCGAAATTATATTTCAGCCTTATTTAAGTAGTGGTATTACCAATAAAGATACGAATTGGGATGATAAGTTTTGGGATACATTGCACGTAAATCACGAAAATCAACAAGCCTTTATTCAGGCTAAAACCATGAAAACAGATTTCCATATATGTACATTTATGGAATCTCAATTATTTTTAAACGAAAAAGAAGTTGTTTTACAGCCAAGTATTAAAACCACCGAAACATTCATTTCTTTTAGTTTTAAACAGCAAGTAAAAGCAAATGAAACAATTACCATTCATAAGTTTGGTGGCTACACAGTAGATAGAAATCACAAAAAGGAGGCATTGATTTCAGCAGCAAAAAACGTATTAAAAACGGCTGTGAATTTAGGATTTAATACCTTGTTAGAAACCCAAAAAAAGGCTTGGGAAAACATTTGGGACATGGCCGATATTAGCATTGAAGGCGATGTAAAGGCACAGCAAGGGATCCGTTTTAATATTTTTCAATTAAATCAAACCTATTTAGGTAAAGATTCTCGTTTAAATATCGGGCCTAAAGGCTTTACAGGGGAAAAATATGGAGGCAGTACCTATTGGGATACTGAAGCCTATTGCATCCCGTTTTACATGGCAACAAAAAACCAGCAGGTAGCAAAAACCTTATTGGAATACCGCTACAACCATTTAGAAAAAGCCATTGAAAATGCCCAAAAGTTAGGCTTTAAAAATGGTGCTGCTTTATACCCAATGGTAACCATGAATGGTGAAGAATGCCATAACGAATGGGAAATTACTTTTGAAGAAATACATAGAAATGGAGCCATTGCTTTTGCTATTTATAATTACTACCGCTATACGGGAGATTACAGTTATATACCAGAAAAAGGTTTAGAGGTTTTAATAGGGATTGCTCGTTTTTGGCAACAGCGTGTCACGTTTTCAACAGATAAAAACAAGTATGTTATTTTAGGAGTTACAGGACCTAATGAATACGAAAACAACGTCAATAATAATTTTTATACCAATTATTTAGCACAATGGTGCATTAATTATGCTTTAGAAAATATTAGTAAGATTGAAGCAGAATATCCTTCAGATTATACCCGAATAATGAATAAGGTACGCTTATCTGAAAGTGAATTAATAGATTGGAAAACAGTGGCAGAGAATATGTATTTTCCCTATTCTGAAAAGCATCAAGTTTATTTACAGCAAGATGGTTTTTTAGATAAAGAATTAATAACGGTGACCGATTTAGATAAATCGCATCGTCCCATCAATCAAAAATGGAGTTGGGATAGAATCTTGCGCTCGCCTTATATAAAACAAGCTGATACGTTACAAGGATTCTATTTTTTTGAAGAACATTTTTCTATAGAAGAATTAGAACGTCATTTTAATTTTTATGAACCTTTTACAGTGCATGAAAGTTCATTATCACCGTGTATTCACAGTATTCAAGCTGCGAAACTAAATAAAATGGATCAAGCGTACGCTTTTTATTTACGCACATCAAGGCTTGATTTAGACGATTATAACCATGAGGTACACGAAGGTTTGCATATTACTTCTATGGCAGGAACCTGGATGAGTATTGTAGAAGGTTTTGGAGGTATGCGTGTTAAAGATAATATGCTGTCGTTTACCCCCAAAATCCCTAAGCAATGGCAAGCATTTTCGTTTAAAATTAATTTTAGAAATAGAATTTTGAAAGTCAATGTTACGCATCATGACACCAACTTCATGCTGGAAAGTGGTGAAGATTTGCAGATTTTAATTAATAACAAAACCGTATTGATAAAAAATAAACAGTTACAAACGCTAGGCTAGCTTAATGTTTGAAACATAAAATGTATAATTATGAAAATGAAGTCACTTATATTAACCCTAGCTATTTTAGTTTCGGTATTTAGTCTAGTAGGGGCGCAAGAATTAAAATCACCTAATGGCGCACTAACCATGTTATTTTCAATAAAAAATGACGGAACACCTACATATCAATTATCCTATAAAAATAAAGCTGTAATAAAGTCAAGCAACTTAGGGCTGGAATTAAAAGATGATAAAAAATCTTTGGTGGACGATTTTACAATCTCAAATACTGAAACAGCAACCTTTGATGAAACTTGGCAACCAGTTTGGGGTGAGGTGAAAGCCATTCGAAACCATTATAACGAATTAGCGGTTACTTTAACCCAGAATGAAACAGATAGAGTATTAATCATCCGTTTTCGATTGTTTAATGATGGTTTGGGATTCCGTTATGAGTTTCCTTCACAAAAAAACCTTATTTATTTTGTGATTAAAGAAGAAAAAACGCAGTTTGCTATGGCCGGTAATCATACAGCGTTTTGGATTCCAGGTGATTATGATACACAAGAATACGATTATACCGAATCTAAATTGTCTGAAATTAGAGGGCTTTCCGAAAAAGCCTATACAGAAAATGTGTCGCAAAAATCATTCTCTTCAACAGGTGTTCAAACATCATTAATGATGAAAACCAATGATGGCTTATATATTAATTTACACGAAGCTGCCCTTATAAATTATTCTTGCATGCATTTAAATCTAGATGATGAACATATGATTTTTGAGTCTTGGTTAACACCTGATGCCAATGGGGATAAAGGCTATATACAAGCACCTTCTCATTCGCCATGGAGAACCATCATGGTAAGTGATGACGCCAAAGATATTTTAGCGTCAAAAATGACATTAAACTTAAACGACCCCTGTAAAATAAATGATACGTCATGGATTAAGCCAGTGAAATACATTGGCGTTTGGTGGGAAATGATAACAGGTAAAAGTTCGTGGGCTTATACAAACGACATTCCTTCGGTACAATTGGGTGTAACCGATTTTACTAAAGTGAAACCAAATGGTACCCATGCAGCCAACACCACACATGTTAAAAAATATATTGATTTCGCTGAAAAACACGGTTTTGATGCCGTTCTAGTTGAAGGTTGGAATGAGGGTTGGGAAGATTGGTTTGGATATTCCAAAGACTATGTATTTGATTTTGTAACACCTTATCCCGATTTTGATGTAAAAGGGATTCATGCGTACGCAAAATCAAAAGGTATTAAAATGATTATGCACCATGAAACTTCGGGTTCTATTAGAAATTATGAACGCCACATAGATAAAGCCTACCAGTTTATGAAAGACAATGGGTACGATGCTGTTAAAAGTGGTTATGTGGGCAATATTTTACCACGCGGCGAAAACCATTACAACCAATGGATTGTAAATCACTATCAATACGCCATTGAAAAGGCGGCCGATTATAAAATTATGGTGAACGCCCATGAAGCCATACGGCCTACCGGAATTTGTAGAACGTATCCCAATTTAATAGGAAACGAATCGGCTAGAGGTACCGAATATCAAGCATTTGGTGGCTCTAAACCGAATCATGTTACTGTATTGCCTTTTACGCGTTTAATTGGTGGTCCGATGGATTATACGCCAGGAATCTTTGAAATGGATATCAGTAAATTCAGTCCGAATAATGATTCCCACGTCAATAGTACAATTGCCAATCAACTGGCTTTATATGTTACTATGTACAGTCCGTTACAAATGGCAGCCGATTTGCCCGAACATTACGAACAATTTATGGATGCCTTTCAGTTTATAAAAGATGTGGCAATCGACTGGGATGAAAGTGTTTATTTAGAAGCGGAACCAGGCGATTATATTACTGTGGCTCGTAAAGAAAAAGGGAGCAATAATTGGTTTATAGGTAATGTGAATGGTAATGAAACGAGAGCATCAAACATAACCTTCGGTTTTTTAGATAAGGATAAAAAGTATATGGCTACCATTTACGCTGATGCTAAAGAAGCGCATTATAAAACTAATCCGCAGGCCTATACCATTACAACAAAAAAGGTAACTAGTAAATCTAAACTATCGCAAGTGTCTGTTGCGGGTGGTGGTTATGCTATAAGCATTATAGAAGTTAAATAGTCAAATTAAAAAAATCGACTTATGAATTACCATCTAAAAAAGAAACAAAACGGCAAGCAAGTAATTTTTGTTGTTCTAATACTTCAATTTATGGGCATGTTAGGACATGCTCAATTAGAACGGGTTGAGCCATTAAATTGGTGGGTTGGTTTTAACAATACCCAATTGCAATTGTTGGTAAAACATCCAAATATTTCTGAAGCCATACCTCGTGTATTGTATGAAGGGGTTACTCTAAATAAAGTCCATAAAGCCGATAGTCCCAATTATTTATTTATCGATTTAGAAATAGATAAAACTACTGAAGCAGGAACATTTGATATTGTATTTAAATTTAAAAACGGTAATGAAATAAAGCAGCCATACCAATTAAAGGCAAGACCAAAACCCGCAGAAAGTTATGTTGGGTTTAATAGTTCGGATGTCATTTATTTAATTACACCCGATAGGTTTGCAAATGGAGATCCCTCTAACGATGTAAACCAAGATTTGTTAGAAAAAACCATCGATAGAACCAACGATTATGCACGGCATGGGGGAGACATTAAAGGCATTACAAATCATTTAAACTATATTGAAGATTTGGGGTTTACGGCTATTTGGCCATGTCCATTATTAACTAATGATATGCCTCAAAGTTCCTATCATGGATATGCCATGACCGATTTTTATGAAATAGACCCACGTTTTGGAACATTAACCGAGTACATAGAATTATCTCATGCCGCACAAAAAAAAGGCATTAAATTAATTATGGATCAGGTGGCAAACCATTGTGGCTTGGAACATTGGTGGATGAAAGATTTACCTTTTAAAGATTGGGTAAATTATCAAAAAAACTATGAAGACAATAAAGCTAATTGGAATGATCAAGTAACTATAACTACGAATCACCACCGTACTAGTAACCAAGATGTTTATTCGTCTAAAAAAGATAAGCAGGAAATGACTAATGGTTGGTTTGTTCCTGGAATGCCCGATTTAAACCAACACAATCCGTTTATGGCAAAATACATCATACAAAATAGTATTTGGTGGATTGAAACTGCGAGTTTAGGTGGTATTCGTCAAGATACTTACCCGTACCCAGATAAAGATTTTATGAGCCAATGGGCAGGAGCTATTATGAACGAATATCCAAACTTCAGTATTGTAGGCGAAGAATGGAGCACAAATCCACTACTCATTGGTTATTGGCAAAAAAATGCTCAAAACAAAGATGGGTATCAGTCCAATTTAACATCTCCCATGGATTTTGCCATGCAACACCAAATAGTAAGTGCATTAAATGAAAGGGAAAGTTGGGATACAGGATTAGTTAAAATGTATGAAGGGTTGGCCAACGACTTTCATTATGCAACTCCTAAAGACATTATGATTTTTCCGGATAACCATGATATGAGTCGTATTTTTACCCAATTGAAAGAAGATGTAGTTAATACCAAAATGGCACTGGCTTTCATCTTAACATTGCCTAGAATTCCACAAATATATTACGGTACTGAAATTTTAATGAACGATACTGCAAAACCAGGAGATCATGGTTTAATACGTACCGATTTTCCTGGAGGTTGGGAAGGGGATGCCGCAAATGCGTTTACAGGTGAAGGCTTAAACGAAGCCCAAAAAGATATGCAATCCTTTGTAAAAAAAGTGTTGAACTATCGTAAAATCAGCAAAGCAATGCACGAAGGCAAAACCATTCATTTTGCCCCAAAAGAAGGTGTTTATGTGTTATTTCGAATGGCGGAAAACGAAACGGTAATTCATATTATTAATAAAAATCAAACACCAATTAAATTGGATTTAAAAAGATTTGAAGAAGTTGGTTTAAGGGGAAAAATGGTAAAAAATATTATTAATGGCGAGCAATTTATCTGGGAAGATAGTATAGCCATAAACAGTAAAGGAAGTATTTTGTTAACAACAAAAAAATAAAAGTTATGATGAAAAAAATAATATCGCTGGTTCTTATTATAGGATTCGTTTTCTATTCATGTAAAAATGAACAAAAAACTGAAGAAAAAAGAATTCCAACAGTTACAGAAATTGCTCCAGTATCTCCC
>NCDW01000060.1 GCA_002280395.1 Flavobacteriales bacterium 32-35-8 | reverse complement strand
GCATTCCTGCCATTCCTCGAATCCCCACTACCTTCACTGTCATATCCACCATAGCTATTCTTATTATTTCCTTTGCCTCTAGTAGGCTGATGGTAATCATCTTCTTGGTGGTCAGAATCGTACGAGGAAGATCTGCGCCGGTTGGCAGCGATGTCGCGCGACTGGCGACCTGTTTAGTGGTAAGCATGAAACAATGAAACAAAAATCAATAGACCTCTTGAATGGTTATGATATCTTATAGAATTAATATTTTAATCTCGTTCGATTCTTTTAGAATACAAAAATCCCTTAGACTTAAATCCATTTCTGAATTCTAATCTAAGGGATTAACTTAAGTATCGTAATTGGATTTATTCAATTATCAAATCTCCAGTAAAATCTTTACTCACATCTTTACCTGCAAGACCATCAGCAACGCCTTTGTAAGCATGTTTGCGTTTGTAACTTGCATCCCAAACATTTGGTGACTCATCTGGTAACCAGTTTTCATGTTCTTTTTCATTATCAGAAATACCCCAAATTGTAATTCCGTACTGTTGCGCTTTAGGAACATATTGTTTATACATATCAATAACATATTGATACATGGCTGACTGATCGGATAATTGCGTAGCTGTTGGAGTTTTAGTTCCTAATCTCACATCTAATTCTGAAACTTTAATCAATTTTCCTGTAGCTGCCAGTTTTTGAAACATTTCAACAATTTTAGCTTTATCAGTACTTAATGAAATATGCATTTGTGTACCAATACCATCTATTGTTGCTCCTTTGCTTTCAATGTAGTTTACATAATCAATCAAACCATCACATTTAGGTAAACTAGATTCTAAATTATAATCGTTAATAAATAATTTATCTGTAGCATTACCATATTGACGTGCCAACTTGAATGCTGTTACTGCATAATCCTTACCAAGATATTTCACCCAATAAAATTCGTCACTAGCTAATTCGTTCACAATTCCATCACGCAAACTACCACCTTCTTTCATGGGTTCGTTTACTACATCCCAAGCCTTAATATCATTTTTATAATGTCCTACCATTTTAGAAATCCAATCGGTCATAGCAGCTCCAATAATAGTTGCTTTTTCAGCATCAGATTTTTCGATAGTAACTGATGGTGTTCCTCCACCTCCGGCAGCTTCAACTGGCGTAATTACAATATCATCAATACTAAAAGTTGCTGCAGTAGCTCCAAAATCAAAAATAAATTTGGTACGATCTGTAGTTGTAGGTTTCAAAGTTTTTACCACCTGAGTCCAAGAAGTTGTTACATTAATTCCTCCATAATAATCTCCGCTGTAATCGGCACTTTGCAACTCTACTTGTAATGCTGCAGGTACATCCGATTTTACCCAAAAAGTACAGGTATATTCTTTGTCTTTAACTAAGGCTGAGCTAAATGTATAAACTTGTTGCGCACTATAATTATTAGCGGCAACTGGGTTCATCAATTCCATAGCATAACCTGTTCCTCCACGTCCTGCTCCATTGGCCGAAACAGCTCTTGTAGAACTATTACCATGACCTGTCCAGGGCGAAAGTGTATTCCCTTCAAAATTGCCATTACTTACTAAATTAACTACGGCAGCTGTTGCGTCTAAATCAACTACATTGAAGTTATTTACATCAATATAATAAGTAACATTTGGTAAAAATCCTAAATCAAGATTAAAATTAAATGTTGAAAAACCTGACTTTACATCGTTAATTGTAAACTTAACCTGTTTCCATTGTGATGTTGTAACAAAAGCATCAGTTGCCGAAGCTCCAGTACCATACCAATCTTTATAAGGATATTGATTGGTCACATTAGAATTAAAAGAAACACGTCCCTTACCAGATTGATCTGATTTTATAAAAAAGGAAATCTCATACTTATGGCCACTTACTGCTGTTATATTAGGAGAGGTCAATTGTAAACTATACGGTTGTGCAGAAGAAGCACTGGAAACTAATTTAATAGCCTTGGTATTGGTAGATAAACCAGCATTATCTGCAATTGTAATTCCTGCACCTGGATTGTTTCTTGCCCAACTACTAAAACTTCCGTCCTTTAATCCTGTCACATTAAGAATATTATTACCACTTGAACCAGGAATTATTGTGGGAGCAATTATACTATTTAAATAACTCGCATTTTGATTTTGGTGCCAAATTAAGGGATGTCCAAAAACAGATAGTCCAGCTTCTTTTGTTTTAGCAACAAATGCATCTACCTTAGTAAAATTGATAGTTCCATTAGCACTTACCATTGGACCATGTTTCATAAGGTAAACTACCGTAACTTCGTCAAAATTTTCATTGGCAATATTTCTAAAAACATCTTCATTCATGTACATATCTAAACCTAGTCCTACTCCGAGTTTAAAATCAGTATAGTTTTTTAAAGGTTCGTATCTGGTAATTTTTTCAGCTAATGCCAAAGGCAGTTCTGATGAAGCCACTTCACCATGTCCCTCAACTTTACCCCACTCCATAATTTGATCATCACAGGATGTAAAGAGCATCATTGAGGCAGCTAGTATTGGTAATATATTTTTATATTTCATCTTTCAGTTTTTTTAGGATAATAGAATTCCGTTTATGATTTAATTGATTTTTATTCAGGAAAATCACTGTAACTGGGTTTACTTAAGGATACAATTCTCCAGTTATCAGTATACACACTTACCGAAGTAGCTTTAGATACAAATTCTGTTTCGCTACTTGATCCGTTAAAATTGCTCAATTTTATATTTGAATTTTCAAACCATAAACCAAAGTTTTTATAAGTAGCAGCTTCTCTTAATTTAAGAACATCTTCAAAAGTAAAATCGGCTTTAGAAAAACTATATATTTTATTCAACGGAATAGTTACCGTCTGCCATCCCGTAGTTTGAAATGCTTTCACGGTTCCGTCTGACTCTAGCCATGGTACATAATTATAAACTGCTCCAGCCCATTCGCCTCCATTAAAATTATTAATTAAGCATATTTTTAAATAGCCTGAATCTTTCCAAGGACTTGGAACATAAATATCAAATTGTAATGCTACCTGATCTAATGGTGTTGTTGCAGGAATGTAAGGTGTTAATTGTGCTCTCCAATTATTTGCTGTTGTCCAAACTTCAGAACAACGGATAGCACCTGCAGCAAAAGAAGCAATACGGGATGGACGATGTGGTACATATTTTCCATGTGATACATTACCTAAACCTAATACTGTCGATTCTAAATCAGTATCCTTAATCATACTGGCACTTGATCCCCAAAATTCATGAGTACCATTTCCATCAAAATCAAGAATCACTCCTTTTTTAAAGTTGAAATAAGCCGGAGAATAAGCACCTCCATTAGCGCTTTCGATAAAAATTGAACCTCCGTCAGCAGATACTCCAGCTGGAACAGTTACTGTAAAAAATTCTCCATCTTCGTCAAAAGTAATCCCAGAAGTTACCTCAACATTACCTGGAAAAACTACTTTTTTTACCTCAGTTAGTCCTGATCCATAAACTGTTATCATTTCTCCTTCTTTAGGTAAAGTATTCGAAATTGATGTTATCGCTGGTGCTGCTGAACGAATTTCAAATGAATAAATTTCTTCATTATTATTATTTACCATTCGAATGGTATTTCGCACAGTTGGATCGGCATCTATAATGGGAGTATCTGCAGAAATAGCTACTAACATAGAATTATTTGAAACAAATACTGGATTAAAATAACTAGAATAGCCATTGATATAAACTTTTTTAAGTCCCATAAATCCAGAACCTTCTATTCGGAGTAACTGTCCTAATCTTGCAAAACTTACTTCTCTATCTGGTACAGATGAATTGACATCTTCCAGATAAACTTTTGTAATTGTTATTTCTCCGCCTGAGGCATCATTGTTGTCGCAAGCATTAAATAACATAGAAACAAACAACACTAAAAGCAGCGTGAGGCTTGTATACTTTTTATTTAAAATAGATTTTTTCATACTAATTTATCTTTTAAAATTGAGTTATTTAATAGTTTTTAGAATAAATCAGTTATTCTTTCTTCTGTAAATTGATAGGGAACAGGAGCTTCATTTAGTAATGGATTTTGAATTACTTCTGATTCCGGATAAGGCATTAAAAAGATAGATTCATCAATAACTCCTACAGGTCTGGCGGTATTATCTCTGGTTGCATCAACTGAAACGGTATTAGTTGCCGCATCATAAGTAATAGGTACAATTGTTCCTCTGGATTGACCTGTGATATAATTGATTACTTCCTGTTGTTTATAATAAGATCTTCTTACTAAATCATACCAAAATTGACCTTCCATACACAATTCAACTCTTCGTTCATGAATAATATCGGCATAAGTAAGACTGTTTTTTATGTCAACATTTGCTCTTAAACGTAATTTATTTACATACAATAAAGCTGTTGCATCAGTGGTGTTTGCATTATTACCCAAAACGGCTTCGGCATAATTCAAATACACTTCTCCCAATCGTAGCATATAAGTATTCAAAGCCGAATTTTGTTTTGAAATCTTAGCATTGTCTTTTGTCGATCCTACTACTCCTTTTTTTACATTCACAAAAGTATTGTCATGATCTACTGTGTAACCTCCATTTGCAATATTAATTTCGGAATAAAAATCTCCGTCTGCCATCCAGGTTGCTTTGCGTCTTATATCTTTGGTTTCGTATTCGTACAAAATATCATTCGAAGCTCTTGTCCAATATCCATAAGCGGCATCATCCCCTGTAATATCTGAACCTAAAGCAAAATAAGCCTGTTGCGAATTGTTTACTCCATAGTCTCCATTAGGAACCCATTGTAAGGCAAACATTGACTCACTATTGTTATTTTTGTCTACCTTAAATAAATCTGTATAGTCTTCTAATAAAACATAAGGACCTTCGTTAATAGCTTTCTCTGCTGCTTTTTTAGCTAAATCCAGATATTCCTGATTTCTAGTTCCTGAATTAGGATTATCACTTAAACCTGCATAAGACAAATACAAACGTGATAACATTCCGTAAGCTGCATATTTTGTAAGGCGTCCTGCTTGGCCAGCTGTTGCAGGTAAATTTTTAGCTGCATATTCGATATCACGCATTGCAAATTCGAACACATCTTTTCTTGGACTTTTATTTACTATCGGATTTTGAACCAAAGCTATTGGATCGGTAGAAATAATAGCATCGCCCCACAATGAAGCCAAGTACCAATAAGCTGTTCCTCTCATAAAACGAGCTTCGGCTATGTATTTCTTTTTTATTGTTTCATCTACAGTACTACCCGAGATTCCAATAATAACATTATTTGATTGTTGAATAACATTATACAAAGATCCCCAAGCTGATACAAGTGGACCTGTTAATCCTGTTTCGGTTAAATCAGCAAATGGATAAATATAATCTGAGAAAGGAGCGTAAAGATTATAAGCACGTCCATCGCCTAAACCATAATAAAACTTATCATTAAAGTCGAACCACACTTTGTTATACAACGGAGCTGTAGCTGCTTTGAAATCATTTTCTGATTTATAAAAGTTCTCTTTGGTTATTTGATCCTCTGGAGCTACATCAAGAATATCACTGCAACTTGTCCAGAGAAAGGCAACAAGCATTAAAAGAAAAGTCTGTTTTATATGTATATTTTTCATGCTATTTTTTTGTTTAGAATTTAACATTTAAACCGATGGTATAAATAAGCGGTGAAGGATAACGTCCATTATCTAAACCTGTTAAAAGTGCATCCTGGTTTGTTGAACCAATCTCAGGATCATACCCTTTGTATTTTGAAAAGGTCAATACATTTTGAAAATTGGTATAAATTTTTAAGTTATCGATTCCAAATCTTGACACAAAATCTGTAGGGAAATTGTAACCAACTGAAATATTTTTTACACGCAAATAAGATCCATCTTCTACAAATCGATTGCTATAACGGGAGTTGGATGTTGAAGCTGCTGATGATGCTGCAATACGTGGCATATAAGGATCTCCGCCAACAATTTCCACATTACGATAATCTGTTGGTCCATCTGGATTAATTAATGCTAATTGTGCATAACCCAAAGAAGATTTTAATAAGTTAGTATTCTCACGAGGATTTTCTAACCAGCGTCTTTGGTAGTTAACGACTTCATTTCCGTAAGAACCATTTAAAAAGATATTAATGTCAAACCCTTTGTAAGTAAAAGTATTTCCTATACCGAAAGTAAAATCGGGTGAAGGATTACCGATGTATTGAAGATCTTTTTCGTCTATAACACCATCTTTATTTGCATCGTCAAACATAAGGTCTCCAACCCAAACTCCGTTTTCTCCTATTTGTAAACCTGTTGGCAAGGCTGTAGGAACTACTTCTCCGTTACTATTTTTATAATAAAAATCGGTTGCATTTTCAAAACGTCCAATTACTTTATATCCGTAAAACTGACCTATTGGCTGTCCTACAGCGGTACGGGTAACTACAGTAACATCAGATCCTTGTTGAATCGTTCTGTTTAAAACTCCTGATTCAGAATTTAATGATAACACCTTATTTCTATTCATCGAAAAAACTAAATTAGAACGCCAGGTAAAATCTTTATGTTCTATATTTATAGTATTCAAACTCAATTCAACTCCTTTATTTTCAAGAGATCCTATATTATACCATGGTGCAGTAGTGGCTCCCTGACCAGAAGTTCCTACATAAGCAGGTAAAGGTAATTGTAGTAATAAATCTTTTGTTTTCTTGTAATATAGATCGGCTACCAATTCGATACGATTATTAAGAAAACTCAAATCAAGACCAAGATTAGTTGAATATGTACTTTCCCATTTTAAATCTTTATTAGCCGTATTTGATGCCAATAATCCAGTTCCCCAATTTGTTGCTACTGCAGAATAAGTTGAAGTATAAGCATTATTTGCTACATTTTGATTTCCTACAACTCCCCAACCCAATCGAAGTTTCATATTATTAATTAGCTTACTGTCTTTTAAGAAATCTTCATTAGAAACCTTCCATGCCAATGCAGCAGAAGGAAACCATCCCCAACGATTTTCTTCACTAAATTTGGAAGAACCATCACGACGAATAGTACCTGTCAATAAATACTTATCGTTAAAGGAATAAAACATTCTTCCAAAATAAGAACTAATAGCACTAGTATTACTTGCATTCGAATTTTTGGCTGTAGTAGCATCCCCAGCATTCAAGTCGGTTGCACCATTTGTTAAATATCCTAAACGGGAACCAAATAAATTTTCCCAGTGCGATTCTTGTATCTCCTGTCCTAACATCATATTTATGGAGTGTTTTCCAAAATCGCGAGTATAGTTTAATACATTATTCCAACTCCAAAATTTATTAAATGTCTTAGTTCGGGTTCCAGTACGCACATCATTTGAAATAGCACCAAAAGTATACGAAGGATCAAATGTATAAGCATTGGTAAAACCATAATCCAAAGAATACTGTGTTTTCACTGTAAGTCCTTTTAATAGAGTTATTTCAGCAAAAGTATTGGCTCTTAATCCTATTCTCTCATTTCTGTTATCTCTAATAGATGCTAAACCTATTGGATTATTTTGTACAAATTGATCGGTATCTGGACCATCAAAATTTCCATCAGCATTACGTACTGCAACATTAGGTGTTTGTTTTAATGCTACAAGAATTAATGACTGATCAGAAACAGTAGTTTTTTGTTTTGAATTATTTAAAGCAAAGCTCATTCCTACTTTGATAAAATCTTTCAGTTGGGAATCTAAAGCTGCTGTAAGATTCAATCGACTAAATGAAGAACCAAGTGCAATTCCTTCCTGATCCAAATATCCAACTCCCATAGAATAAGTATTTTTCTCAGAACCTCCTGAAGCTGTCAGGTTATGACTTTGCATCATTGCATTGGTAAACAATTCTTTTTGCCAATTGGTTCCAGCTCCTAATAAATCAGGACGAATAAAATTATTGTCACGTTGTACAATTCCTAAATCAGCGCGAGTATTATGTAATGTTGCATATTCGGTTAGATTAAGCAATTCCATACGTTTTGGAATTTGTTGCCACCCTACATAAGTATCGTAAGACAAAGACAAATCCCCTGTTCTTCCTCTTTTTGTAGTAATCATAATAACTCCATTTGCCGCTCTGGAACCATAGATAGCTGTAGCCGAAGCATCTTTCAAAATATCCATCGAAACAATATCGGCTGGATTGATACCTGCAAGCGGATTATCATTAGAACCTGAATCATTAGAGATAACTACCCCATCAATTACAAATATAGGCTCATTACTAGCGGACAATGAGCTAATTCCACGAATACGAATAGATGAAGCTGCTCCAGGCGCTCCACTATTTTGTGTTACCTGTACTCCTGCTGCTCTCCCTTGCAATACCTGCTCTATCGAAGTAGTTACAGATTGAGAAATAGCCTTACTAGAAACGGTAGCAATAGATCCTGTCAAGTCAGAACGTTTCATCTTACCATATCCCACAACTACAACTTCATTGAGTGATTGTAAATCCTCGACTAAGATTACATTGATTGCTTTTTTGCCTCCTACAACTATGTTTTGAGTTTTATAACCAATAAAACTAAAAGCAATTGTGGTATTTGAAGACACATTAGCTAATTGATATTTACCGTCTACATCGGTCGCAACAGCATTATTTGTCCCTTGAACAAGAACACTTACCCCTGGCAAAGGCCCGTTTTTATCAGAAACAACTCCCGAAACAGTTGTTTGCGCATTCATGTGCGCGTAAAACAAAAACAACAGAATTGAAAATCCTAATTGTTTCATGCCTCCGCTTTTAAAAAATAAAAAGTTTGTCATAAATGGTTTGGTTTAGAAAATAGATTAGTTAACGATTATTATTTAGACCTTAATTGAGCTACTTATTTTATCTAAGATTATTATAATCATTTCAAAGGTAAAAATAATTTCAAAACACACAACCGATTGCGTGTTTATTTTTCAAAAAAAAAATCAATTAAAATTCATATTCTATATTTATAACTTAAATTAAATACCAATACCATAAATAAAAACGCAAAGTACCTTATGATTCTTCAATGAAATCGGGAGGTTTTTTATACTTATAATGGACTATAAAATTTTTAAAAATATTGATAACTCCTAATATTTTAAAAATTGTAACAAAAAAAATGGAGTTTAATAACTCCATTTTTTTCAAGACTCTACAAATAATAAACAACTAAGGTCTAGCATCATTGTTTTGAGTTGCATATAATCCTAATAAACAACCTGTAAATCCTCCTGCAACATCCGTTGATAAAATATCTCCAGAAACCACTCCTCCTACATTAACAAAATCAGTTCCGTTTACAGAATAACCAAATTCATAATCATCCCCATTCGCTTTCATTTGAAGCTGAACTGGCTTTTTAAGATCTATTTTAGCACTTGCCACAATTGTAGAGTTTATTGCTGCATCTCTTCTTGTTTTTTGATTTTTTTGCAACACTACATAGTATTCTTTATCCTTCATGGTAATTCCAAAAACATAATTAGAACCTTCATTTTGCAAGGCTACAACACCTGCCAAATCTTTATCTGATTTTGGTTTGTAATCAATAGTAGTTGTCAATGAAAATCTGTTATGTTGTTGACGATAAAACAAAGTAGAGGTTGGTTTAACTTCTTTGATGTTGGTTTCAAACGGATTAATTTGCAACCCTTTTTTAGTAATTGCTGTAAAATTTTCGCGAGGTCCTCTTAGACCAATCCAACGATTATCCAATTTGTTTGAAGTAAAATTATCATTGAAAGTGAAATTACCATTCGGGAAGAATCCTTCCTTACCTGTTTTGTTTTCAGTAGCTCCTTGTGGCATTTTCATTTTTGG
>NCDW01000304.1 GCA_002280395.1 Flavobacteriales bacterium 32-35-8 | reverse complement strand
AAATATTCGGCAGTAGCCTGAAAAGGAATGTCGATATTGTTTTTTCTCAGTTCCAGTGCCGTATTGTTTTTATTAGCAATAATTTGTTCATGAGTGTTCTCCCATACATGCTGAATAATATGTGGAGTAGTAATAATTTGAGAAATTCCAAAGCCTTGTAATGCTCGAGTCAAACGCAAAGAATCCTCAAAAGTTTTTGCCCCATCATCAATTCCAGGTAGCAGATGAGAGTGAATATCAACATGGTTATCGGGAATTAAATCCTTCAGAACCGGCTTAGATTTGAATAGTGTAAACATGCTGCAAAGATAGGGAAAGAAGTTGGAAGTTCAAAATTTCTTTTCCCCTTTAGGGGTAGGGGCAAGAAAAGAAATTTTCGTTTTTCCCCAGCCCTAAAGGGAGCCGAAAATTATAACGTATAGGATGAGTAATCACGTCTTAATTTCTTTTCCCCTTTAGGGGTAGGGGAAAGAAAAGAAATTTTCGTTTTTTTTAGTCTTAAAGAGCAATATCATTAAGTTAAAGATGGTAAATAAACTACCCTGCTTCAGATATTCCTTCAAAATAAAGTTAAATTACGTGACTTTCCCTCCTTTGGAGGGGTGCCCAGCGGGCGGGGTGGCCTTTCTATATTCAGGGCTTGTCCTTTAAAAATAAAGTAGAAAATTATAACGTTTAGGGATAGCAATTACATGTGAATTTCTTTTTCCACCCTTTAGGGAGGGGCAAGAAAAAGAAATTTTCGTTTTCCCCAGCCCTAAAGGGAGCCGAAAATCATAACGTATAGGATGAGTAATCACGTCTTAATTTCTTTTCCCCTTTAGGGGTAGGAGTAAGAAAAGAAATTTAACCCACAACTGATAACCCACAACTGACAACTTTTTTAATACGAGGTAGGGGTAAGAAAAGAAATTCAACTCACAACTCAAAACCCACAACCCACAACCCAAAACCGACAACCGACAACCGACAACCGACAACCGACAACCGACAACCGAGAAGAATTTTACTATCTATTCCCTTTTTTTTAACCCTTTTTTATGCAAGTAGTCGGATATATTTGGTTAGACTAAAAATTGGGTAGTATATTTACCCATAGCATCGATATAATTAAGAAAGTTAGATATATGTAACGGTTTAAATTAAAAATAATCATTAGGTTATTATATGATTTAAAGGAAGAATTGTAAAATAATGCAATAAGTATGTGTTTAAATATAAACTGTCCTTAGTTTTCGCAGTCGAGTGTCAAATGTTTGAAGAATACGTAAAAAGAAAAGCTGTTTGAGCGTAGCGAGTTCTTTTCTTTTAGTATTCGAAAACTAATTTGACCGACGAGAAAACGTAAGACTTGAAATCGAAGATTCATGAATACCAAAAAGCAATAAGAACGCATGAATATTTTTTTGTTTCTTTTTTGATCAAGCAAAAAAGAAAGGATGAAATTTAAAACTCATGTTTAAAAAAGAATAAACAAAACAAGCAGCATTGGAAACCCGAATTTATTCAAATAGCACTAAATACAGCGTTAAAGAAATTCTGCTCAAAAGCCTCAAAGGCTACAGCAGTTCCTTTCATTTGGCCAAACAACTAGCCAGGCGCGACATTACATCCCAGCACCGCCAATCCATTTTTGGTATCTTTTGGGTGATATTGCCAGTGATTATGAATGCCATGGTTTGGATCTTTTTACAAAGTTCAGGAACCATACAGTTAACCCCAACAAAAATTCCCTATCCCTTATTTGCTCTGGTAGGAACCGCCATTTGGTCTATTTTTGGCGAGTGCCTGAACATGCCCATGGGAACTATCAATGGCAACCGAGGAATCATTACCAAAATCAATTTTGAAAAAGAAGCTTTGATAAGCTTAGGACTCATTAAAATAGGATTCAATTTTTTGATAAAACTCAGCATGATTCTGTTTTTTATCCTTTATTTTCAGGTAGTCCCTGCCACATCCATGTTGTTGTTTTTACCTTTTTTGTTCCTGGTCATGCTCTTTTTTATTAGCTGAGTTATATTATTACCGATATTAGAAATACACTCACTGGAATGCCTATAGAGTATGGCTTTTTCTGGTTAGGCTTTTTAATAGTTACCCTGTTTTTAAGTTTAATTGCCATGGTTGTGTATCGTGTTTCGATGCCTATTATCACCGAAAGAATGAGTGCCTAATGGAAGCAGAAGTATTAATAAAAGCCGAAAACGTTTCTAAGAAATTTGCCAAGAGCTTAAAGAAAAGCCTGTTCTACGGCGTACAGGATTTAATAAGCGGCATTACAGGCAGAGAGCAAAACAAAGACTTACGAAAAGACGAATTCTGGGCAGTAAAAGACATTAGTTTTGAAGTGCGCCGGGGTGAATGCCTGGGACTCATAGGACACAACGGAGCAGGAAAAAGCACCTTACTCAAAATGCTCAATGGCTTAATTTCGCCCGATGAAGGTACGATAACCATTAAAGGAAAAATTGGTGCTTTGATAGAATTAGGTGCGGGATTTAACCCTATTCTTTCTGGAAGAGAAAATATCTACAACAATGCAGCCGTAATAGGTTTTACCAAAAAAGAAATCGACCAAAAACTAGATGCTATCATTGCCTTTGCCGAGTTAGAAGAGTTCATCGATATGCCCGTACAAAACTACAGCTCAGGCATGAAAGTGCGTTTGGGTTTTGCCATAGCTGCCCAGATGGAACCCGATGTCTTGATTATTGATGAGGTTTTGGCTGTGGGGGATTTGGGTTTTGTTTTAAAATGTTTCAAGACGATTGATACGCTTTTACCCAATACTGCAATGATTTTTGTTTCGCATAATATGCCTATGATTTCTAGAATTTGCACTCAAATTATTTTAATGGAAAAAGGACAGTCAGAATTTCAAGGGATAGATGTTTCTAAAGGAATTGATTTGTATTATAATTCTTTTTTATCCAATGAAGAAAGGTAAGATGTGGCTTCAGTTGATTTAATTGCAAATGGACTAAGAAAATAAATAAAAGTGCTATTGTCACTAGCACAAAAGGAATGTCAAACACGTGACCGTGTAAATCTGCAACGACGTACGAAT
>NCDW01000303.1 GCA_002280395.1 Flavobacteriales bacterium 32-35-8 | reverse complement strand
TGTTGATGCATGGGCTTCCTTGATGGGGAATGGCGTTAATAAATACACAACTTCCGTACAATTGGAACGTGATATATTATATGTACGATTGAGCTCTAGCGTGCTTAGAGAAGAATTAAGTTACGGAACTGAAAAAATCATTAATCTGCTAAATGAAGCCCTTGGAAAACCATTGATTAAAAAATTAGTATTACGCTAGTGAAAATCAATAAATTAAATAAAACGACAAATAACTTAGGTAATCCGAATTATAGTACTATCTTTGTCACTTAATTTTTTATATTTATAACAATGAGTAAAGGTACCGTAAAATTCTTCAACGATTCTAAAGGTTTTGGATTCATCACTGAAGATGGCAACAACAAAGAACATTTTGTACACATTTCTGGCTTAACAGATGAAATTCGTGAAGGTGATGCAGTAGAATTTGATTTACAAGAAGGTAAAAAAGGTTTAAACGCAGTAAACGTAAAAGTCATCTAATATATATACATTATCTATTATTTTAACTTTTGAGAAATTTAAAAGCCTGCTAATTAGCAGGCTTTTTAATATAATAATATCGGGAATGCTTACTAAAACATCTCTCTTCCAGAAAAATGAAAAGCGCCTTCAATAGCTGCATTGTCATCACTGTCACTTCCATGAATAGCATTTTCACCTAAAGATGCAGCATACATTTTGCGTATCGTACCTTCGGCGGCATCAGCAGGATTTGTAGCCCCAATTAAAGTTCTAAAATCTTCCACTGCATTATCTTTTTCTAAAATGGCAGCTACAATCGGTCCACGGGTCATATATTCAACCAATTCTCCAAAAAACGGACGTTCTTTATGGATGCCATAAAAAGTTTGCGCATCGGCTTTGGTCATTCGTATTAACTTCATTGCCACTATTTTAAATCCCGAAGCTGAAATTTTTTCAAGTATTGCCCCAATGTGCCCTTTTTCTACAGCATCTGGCTTTAGCATGGTAAATGTTCTATTTGTTGCCATTTTTTTATTTTAAATTATTCGATATCAACTATTTGATAACCAAGTTTTCATGAAAATACAAATCAAATCTTTAGAAAGCACATTCAAAAAACCTCTTTGTAATTTTCGGTGCAAAAGTAACGTATTTCTCATTAAAACTAGGCAATCCAGTTTTAAAAAAATTGTATCTTCGCTTTCTATGACACAACACGATATTGAACGTATTAAACAATTATTGGAGTCGCCAAAAGATATTGTTATTGTTCCACATAAAAACCCTGATGGTGATGCCATGGGCTCCACCCTTGGTTTATACCATTACCTAAAAAAACTTAATCACCAAGTAACCCTGATAGCACCTAATGACTATCCAGATTTTTTAAAGTGGATTCCGGGCGACAACGCTGTTTTAAAATACGATTCCCAAACAAAAGAATCTGATAATTTAATACAAAAAGCTGATATTATTTTTACTTTAGATTTTAATGCCTTGCATAGAGCTGGAAATATGGAACCTGTTTTAACCAAAAGCAAAAGCATAAAAATAATGATAGACCATCATCAAGCACCGGATGACTTTGCCACTTACGTTTTTTCGGATGTTGCCATGAGTTCAACCTGCGAGATGGTATATCATTTTATTGATATGTTAGGAGACACCAAAAACATTGATGCCAACATTGCCACCTGTTTATATGTTGGTATTATGACCGATACGGGGTCTTTTAGGTTTTCATGTACCACAAGCCAAACACATCGCATCGCAGCAAGTTTGATTGAAAAAGGTGCTAACAACTCTCAAATCCATAATAATGTTTATGATACCAATAGTTACGAAAAACTGCAACTCTTAGGCTGTGCACTTAGTAACTTAAAAATTATTCCTGAGTACAGAACAGCATACATTACGTTGACCCAAAAAGAATTAACTAAATACAATTACAAAAAAGGAGATACCGAAGGTGTGGTTAATTATGGCTTATCCTTAAACAATATTGTAATGGCTGCCATTTTTATTGAAGATAAACAAGAAGGTATTATTAAAATATCATTGCGTTCTAAAGGAGACTTTTCTGTTAATGAATTTTCTAGAGCGCATTTTGAAGGCGGCGGCCATACAAATGCTGCTGGAGGTAAAAGCCTGTTATCGTTAAAAGATACAGT
>NCDW01000059.1 GCA_002280395.1 Flavobacteriales bacterium 32-35-8 | reverse complement strand
TCACATTTCTGTAGCGGTCTGTGGTTTTTTCAATTTTGATTTCGCCAAATTCGTTAGTTTTAAAATTTTCTTTTTGGATACTTCTATTGCTATTTTCAGTAAAACTTAATTCTACATCAGCATCCACTATAGGTTTTCCGTTATTTCTATCAATAACTTGAAAGATTTTATGATCTTCATTTTCTGTTTCAACCAAGGCTAAATTGGTAACTTGAATGGTAGAAAATGCAAATGTTTCAGCATCATTTTCTGTTGAAGCAAAGATTAAATATATGCCGTTATTAAGTTTCGGGATGGCAATTTCGGTGTTATGATTTTGATAATCATGCTCGTTTCTTAGTTTGCTTTCCCATTGGTTAAAAACAGCTAGTTTTTTAATAAAAGCGAGTTGCTCTTCTTTTTGGTAAACTTTATTGAATTGTTCTAATTGGTTTTGAGTGAGTTTGAATATTTTAAATTCAAGCGTGTCTAAATTTTTATAACTGACCAACAAACGCGCGTTTTTCTGAATTGGCAAAAAATTCTCGGTAGTAATTTCTAAGCTTTGCTGTTCAATTTGTTGTTTTAAAATGTCGCATTTTTCCGCAGCTTTGCTTTTTGGAAATTTTTCAATCACGGTGCTGCAAATTGCCATGGCATCTTTGGCTTTCCAACGATATTGTTCATTTGTTTTTGGTTGATATTGTTGACTTTGTTGGTAATAAATAGAAGCGATTTCAAAATCGTATAAACCAGAAACTTCGTGTTCTTTTAGTTTGTCTTTTTCAGTTGTAAGCGCTTGTAATAACAGCGTTTCCTTATCACTGAAAGTGCCGTATTCATTCACGAATTTTAAACGTTCTATATTCACATCTGCGAAAGCGAAAGGTTCTTTGTCCTTTACATGGAATTTGATGAGCTCTTGATAAATTTTTAAGGCATGTAATTGTAAAGACGTAGAATCTTTAGACGTCAATTCTAGGTTAGAAAACGTTGAAGCATCCCTTAAAAATTGCGGATTATCAATGTCGAATTTATAAGCAGGTTTGGTGATGTTGGTTTCATTGGTTTTGTAAAAACTTAGTGCTTCATGATTTAAAAAATCGAATAAAGTTGGTCGGTAAATTTTGGAATCTTTTTGAAGATTTAAAATAGCATTATAGGTTTCTAAAGGCTCCAATTGAAGCATCAATCCGTTTTGTAACGAATGTTGATAGTGCAAGTGAATTTCGTTAAAAAGCGTTTGTAAATCCCATGTTCTAAAGTCTGTAGCATTTACTTTTTCCTCCGTTTTGGTTCTATTATAAAATTGCCAACGGTTTTGGTTAAAATATTGCCAATACATGTTGGCGAGTAAACTTTCCAATATGTTTTTTGTTGGAAATGCGCTAATGTCGATTTGTTTCTTAAAATCATTTATGATTTTTAACTGGGCATCTTCTTCTAAAACCAATGCAAACTTGCTTTTATAAAACATGGTTTTTATAAGTTGCGGCTCATTTTTATCTTTTGCGGCTTGTTTTGCAATGTCTTCAACGATTTTTAAAGCCGATTTGGGTAAGCCATCTATTTCAAATTTTTCAACTTGACTCCATAAATTCTCATAATTCGGAGTTTGTGCTTGCGAAAAATTAGCGAAAAGGATCGCTATTAATAAAGTTGTATAAATCTTCATATTTCAAATTTTGCTACAAGTTACTTTCAAAAGTTATTCCAAAAAACAATAAATGTGGCAAAGTTATTGTTGGATGAGTGAAGATAACTATTTTGACAGTGAAGTGGCTATCTTAAAATTTATCATTTTATTAATAATTTATAATGGTTTAAAGCGTTAAATTGCATTGATTAATAAGATGAATTTATCTGATAAAGATTTAAACGACGAATGATTAAAATGTTTGCCCATGAAAAAATATTTATACCTACTCTTATTTTTACCAACCCTAGCGTTTAGCCAAACGACAAAAGATAGCATTACCAAACTTCTTAGTAAAAAGCAATATACCGAAGCGGAGCATACCGCATATAATTATCTTAAAACGAATCCTCATGATATGCAGGTTAAGGAATTGTTGGGAGATGCTTATGGTTATCAAAAGAAATGGGATCAAGCGATTTCCGTTTACAAGCAACTTGTAGATTATAAAAAGAATAATGCCGAATACCAATATAAATATGGTGGTGCCATGGGTATGAAAGCCTTGGGCGTCAATAAAATTGAGGCATTAGGAATGGTAAGTGACATTAGGGAAGCCTTTTTGAAAGCGGCCGAATTAGACCCAAAACATACCAATACACGTTGGGCGTTGGTAGAATTTTATATGCAAATTCCAGGACTTATAGGTGGAAGTCAAGCGAAGGCACTTAAGTATGCGGATGAACTTTACAATCTTTCTAAAGTTGATGGCTATTTAGCCAAAGGCTATATTTATGAAACTGATAATGAGCCAAATTTGGCTGAGAAATATTATAAATTGGCTATTAAAGAAGGTGGCTCGTTATGGTGTTATGATAAATTAACGACGTTTTACGAAAAGCAAAAACAACCCGAAAAAGCCCTAAATAATTTAGAAGAAGCTAAAAATAAACACAAACGTAATGCACTTCACTATCAAATAGGTAAGGTGGCTGCGGAATACAATATTGAATTGCACAAAGGCGAACAATGCTTAATTACCTATATTGAAAACTACTCACCAAACGATGGTGTACCAAAAGCTTGGGCATATTACCGTTTGGCTCAAATTTATTTGCTAAAAAAGGATAAAAGAGAAGCATTAAAACACATTGATTTAGCTATTTCTGAATATCCTAAAATGAAACCTTTCAACGAGGAGAAGCAGAAGATATTGAAGCTGTAGTTAGATGCGGTTTGAAGTCTTAGTTCTCAGTCTCGGTTTTCAGATGAAAAACATTTGTGTATTCGTGGCAAATAGTGGCAAAAAAAGTATATTTGAGTCATTCAAAATACATACATGAACGTACATTTTATAGCTATTGGTGGCTCTGCCATGCACAATTTAGCCCTCGCATTACATAATAAAGGATATCAAGTTACTGGTAGCGACGACGAGATTTTTGAACCCTCAAAATCCAGGTTACAAGCCAAAGGATTGTTACCCGAAAGTTATGGTTGGTTTCCGGAAAAAATCAATGCAACCATTGATGCGATTGTGTTGGGTATGCACGCCAAAGCTGATAATCCAGAGTTGTTAAAAGCCCAAGAATTAGGCTTGAAAATTTACAGCTATCCTCAGTTTTTATACGAACAGTCCAAAAATAAAACCCGTGTGGTTATCGGCGGAAGCCATGGAAAAACCACGATCACGTCCATGATTCTTCATGTGATGCATTATCATGATAAAGATGTGGATTATATGGTGGGTGCGCAACTGGAAGGTTTTGATGTGATGGTGAAATTGACGGAAGAAAACGATTTTATGGTTTTAGAAGGCGATGAATACTTAAGTTCTCCCATTGACAGACGACCAAAATTTCATTTGTACAAACCCAATATCGCCTTGCTAAGTGGTATTGCTTGGGACCATATTAATGTGTTTCCAACGTATGATAATTATGTGGAGCAGTTTCGTGTTTTTATTGATTCCATAGTAAGCGGAGGAAGTATTACGTATAACGAAGAAGACCCAGAAGTAAAACGTGTGGTGGAGGCTAGTGTGAATACCATTAGGAAATTGCCTTATAAAACGCCGAACTATACGGTTGAAAACGGACGAACACTTCTTGAAACGCCTGAAGGCCCATTACCGATTGAAGTTTTTGGAAAGCACAATTTGAATAATCTCGCTGGAGCCAAATGGATTTGCCAACACATGGGCATTGATGAAGATGATTTTTATGAGGCTATTGCCACCTTTAAAGGCGCTAGCAAACGTTTGGAAAAAATCGCAGAAAGTAAAACCAGTGTCGCTTATAAAGATTTTGCACATTCGCCGAGTAAAGTCGAAGCCACTACCAAAGCCGTAAAAGAACAATACAGCCATAGAACCTTGGTGGCTTGTTTGGAATTACATACTTATAGCAGTTTAAATGCCGAATTTTTAAAAGAATACAAAGGTGCTTTAGATGCTGCCGATGTTGCCGTAGTGTTTTATTCGCCGCATGCCGTTGAAATTAAAAAACTTAAGGAAGTCACCCACGAGCAAATTGCCAATGCTTTTGAACGTGATGATTTAATTATTTATACCAATCCAGACGATTTTAAACAGTTTTTATTTTCTCAAGATTTTAACAATAAAGCCTTGTTGTTAATGAGTTCTGGCAATTATGGCGGCCTCAATTTTGATGAGGTTAAAGGGTTGATTGAATAGTTTTGTCATTCCTGCGAAGGCAGGAATCCAGTTATTGATAGCAAATTATAATGTTTTATAGTTGTAAATTACTTTGTAATGATTTTTTTGAACATGTAGTTTTAATTAGATTCCTGCCTACGCAGGAATGACACCCATTTACTTAACCTTATTCAAAGTCTGTGTCCCACCATAAGTTATTAAATCAAAACTTTCAACAGTATTATTTGTTTCCTTGAAATGAATATTAAAGAATTGAGAAGTCGTATAAAAATGGGTTTCCGAATTCGCTAAAAGCGGCATGCTGGAACCTTGAGCATATAATTTCAACTCGTTATTTTCATTTTTTATTTCCACTTTTCCGTTTCCTAGTTGATACGCTCCCACATACTTATTCAAAATGGTATCACTTAATTTTAACTGCTTTCTTTCAAAAACATATTGCAACCCTCTGGAATAGGTTTCACTTTTTGTTCCTGAATGTCCTGTATTTTCCAGTACTTTAGAATGTAATCTCACATTTTTATACTGGCTGCTTTTCATTTTATTAGTAAAAGCTTCAAAATCAGATTTACCATTTTCCACATCACCAACGGTCATATAAACACTTATAGGTTTGTCTAGCTGTTTTTCAGAAAATGCTTTTTCATGCGTATTTAAGTACCCACCTAAGGCAGGACTCGCTGCTACGTAACCCGTAAACATATCGGTATGTGTGAATAAAGTATATAAAGTAAATAACCCTCCTAAAGAACAGCCCATAAGCGTACGGTGGTTATCTGCTTTATAATTGGTTTCAATAAAAGGGAATAGTTCCGTTTTCATAAAATCCAGAAACAAATCCGCACCTCCCGAGGCGTTTGTTGGCACATAATCTCTCCCACGAAGTATATTCGGATTCGGATTTTCACCACCCCAAGTAACACCAACAATAATAGCTTCAGGAATAAAACCATCATAATATTGCTGGCCATAAATGGCAGTTGCTAAAGAAAAATCCCATTGAGAATCCATTACATAAATAACAGGATATTTTTTGGTGCTGTTTTCATAACCAGAAGGTAACATAATTTGTAGCTCATATTCTTGTCCAGAAACAATATTGGAAGTGAGTTTTCTTATTTGAGAACCGGCGATTTTCACTTCTGGAAATTGCTGTGCATGAAGCGATAAAGTAAGAATTAAAATCAGAATGGTTATAAATTTTTTCATTATTGGTTGAAGTTTAATTAATAATCAGAATAGTCAGTTGGCGTTAAAAACAAAATATCATTTTTAGAGACGTTGTTTTTGAATTCAGGTTTGGCACTTAGTACTTTCCATTCAGGCGATGCAAAAAATGCTTTCCAATGAGCGTCACGGCTTTCTTGGTTTGCAAATGTTGTCATGTACATCAAATTCGGCATTTTTGGTCCAGAAATGACTTCTGCATAAAAAACGGCATTAAAATCTAGGCTATCAAATAATTCAAATTCTCCAGCATGGAACATGTCTATTTTATTTTGCAAAATGGCTTCTGAATACGATTCGTAACTTCGTAATTCATAAACCCTCTCTTCTCTGGAATTGCTCAATGGAGAAGGTTTTATGTTTGTACGGCCACGAAAAGCTTCAAGCAAAACGGATTCGATGCGTAAATAAGGTTTATTGTTATGAGGCGCATTTAAATAGGCAGCCCCAGCAGTTGCGTATGTATTGTCATTTGATAATTGACTCTCCAAGCCGGAAAATTGCTCCAATGATGAAAACGGAATCAAAACCATCACTTTTTTAATAGAATCTGCATCGATTGTTTTTGGTTTAAAAACACCAACAGATTTTATCCCCAATCTTTTTAAAGCAGGTAAATAAGCATCTTTCAGGAAATTTTCGGTAGTTTCCACTTGCTGCGGTGTATTCATCAAATAGGTTTTTATTTGATAAATGTCTCTTTGTTGAGCACAGAGTTTATGGCTTAAAAGAATGATTGGAATAAAAAGAAGAATGAGTGTTTTTTTCATTGTTGGTTTAGTTGGTTTTAATTAAAGCGTGAATGTAAACATTGTAGCTAGATTTATTTGAGTTTCTCCTTAAAAAACGCAATAGTTCTACTCCAAGCTAAATCGGCTGCCTCTTTATCAAATCGTGGTGTTGAGTTGTTATGAAATCCGTGGTTTACACCTGGGTAAAAATGCGCGGTATATTCAATATTATTTGCTTTTAAAACGTCTTCATAAGCTGGCCAACCGGCATTAACTCTAGTGTCTAACTCTGCATATTGTAACAACAATGGAGCTTTAACTTGAGCGGCTTCTTCAGCAGTTGGTTGTCCGCCATAAAAAGGTACTGCGGCCTTCAATGTTGGTACTTTTACGGCCATCATATTAGCAATCCAGCCGCCAAAGCAAAAGCCAACCACGCCAATATTACCATCGCAGTTTTCATGGTTTTTTAAATAATCAAAAGCAGCTATAAAATCTTCAAGCATTTCATTACGGTCGCGTTTGCTTTGCATTTCCCTTCCAGCGTCATCATTTCCGGGGTAACCACCCAATGGCGATAAAGCATCAGGAGCTAAAGAGATAAAACCATCTAAAGCGGCACGTCTGCCAACATCTTCGATATAAGGGTTTAATCCTCTATTTTCGTGTACCACAATAATACCTGGCAATTTGCCTGTTGTGCCATCAGGTTTTGATAAAAGACCTTTAATGGCACCACCGCCTTTTGGTGATTGGTAGGTGATATAACCAGAATCTAAATTGGGGTCGTCTGGTTTTACCATCAAATTATCTAAATAATTTGGTGTTATAAAACTTAAAAGGGATGTGACTGTCAACCCGCCAATGGCATAAAGTGATAGTTTTTCAACAAATTGGCGACGGTCAATTTTATTATGGGCGTAATCATCATATAGGTCAAAAACCTCTTGGCTAATATCTTCTTTTTTTAATGGTTCCATATCTTATTGGTATTTAGTGTGATGTCTTTAAAAATTAAGTTTAAAATTGCTCTTTGATAAAAATACAACATTTATATTTTCCTAAATGTTAAATAAAAAAGGCAAAAAGGAAAAGTCGTAAATAAATTTAAAAATTCATGCACGTTAATTTAAAAAATTAAATTAGGTTTATAAAATGAAAGAAAAACCAACTTCGTTTTCCATAAAAAATTGGAGCCAAGACGATCAACCAAGAGAAAAATTATTATATAAAGGCAAAGCGACGTTAAGTGATGCCGAGTTATTGGCCATTTTAATTGGCTCTGGTAACAAGGAAGAAAGTGCCGTTGCCTTATGCAAACGTATTTTTGCAAGTGTTGACAATAATTTAAGTGAGTTGGGTAAATTATCCATCGCACAATTAATGGAGTTTAAAGGCATAGGTGAAGCAAAAGCCATAACCATTGCTGCGGCTTTAGAATTGGGAAGGCGGAGAAGAGGCGAGGAAGCGCTGGAAAAGAAAAAAATAAGCTCAAGCAATTCTGTTTTTGAGTTGATGCAACCCATAATTGGCGAATTGGAGCATGAAGAATTCTGGATTATTTTTTTAAACAACTCCAATAAAGTCATCCATAAAAAGCAACTGAGCAAAGGCGGCATAACAGGTACACTAGTTGATGTTCGTTTGGTACTTAAAAATGCTTTGGAAGTTGGTGCTACAGGATTGATATTGGCGCACAACCATCCATCCGGGACATTAAAGCCTAGCGAAGCCGATAAACAATTAACAAATAAATTGAAAACGGCCTCAGAAAGTTTGGATATTAAGGTTTTAGATCATTTAATTATCACCGAAAAGGCCTATTTCAGTTTTGCTGATGAAAACTTGCTTTAAGTAAATTAAGCAAACAAAAATAATTCTTATAGCTTATTAAGACATAAGTTGATTACTTTTGATATTCAGATTTTAATGTTTCATGCTGCTAGTTTATACACATAAAATAACGCCCAGAGTAAGGTATATTTTTAAACATATTTGCACAAGGATTCTTGGTATAGATGTTTCTTTTACAACTACTATCGAGGAATTTATAGCTCATGATAGTTTAAAAATGTCTTATACCAAACAACCATTGGGGAACGAATTTTTTATAAAAAGCCATGATATTTTATTTGAGCAAGGGTTGTCGGATATAGATTTTCATGTGTACAAGTGGGATACAACAAAGGGCTTTTTTTTTAATGGAGAAAAAGGGGCGTTGCCGTTTGATATTTTTGCGTCTTCATTTTATTTGTTATCGCGATATGAAGAGTATCTGCCACATGTTCAGGATGAATACGGTCGGTTTTTAGCAACCGAAAGTGTCGCTTATAAACATGGTTTTTTGCACCAACCTATTGTCGACATTTGGGCATATAAATTTAAAGACGCCTTACAAAATTTTTTTCCAGAATTTCAATTCCCAATTAAAACATACAGTATACGGCCAATTATAGATGTTCCTTCAGCTTATCTTTATAGGTTAAAAGGGATTATGCGAACTGTAGGTGGTGTTTTTAAGGATGCATTTCAATTTAATTTTAAAGGCTTATACACTAGGTTTATGGTGCTTTTCGGATTGATGCACGATCCATTTGACACCTTTAAATATATCATAAACAAACAAAAACAAACCAAGCATAAATTTTTATTCTTCTTTTTAATCGGTGCTTATTCAACCTACGATAAAGGTATAAGCGTTAATAAAAAGAAGTTTGTTTCGTTAATTAAACAAGTGTCAGATTATTGTAAGGTGGGTTTGAAAACATCTTTTTTTTCAACAGAGGACGTTTCCATTTTAAAGAAAGAAAAATTGCAAATGGAAGCTATTATACATACAGCTTTAGTAGCGACACGGCAATCTTTTTCGAAACTGAATTTGCCAGAATCTTATAGAAATTTGATAGATTTAGAAATACAGGAAGATTACACGATGGGTTATGTGAACCATATTGGCTTTAGGGCAGGATCTTGTACCCCTTTTTTGTTTTATGATTTAGATTATGAGGTGCAAACACCATTAAAAGTGTATTCATACCATTTAATGGACTATTCGCTTTTAAAAACCCAATCGCTTTTAGATAAAAAGAGAGTATTAAATGATATTATTTCTGAAATAAAAAAGGTAAACGGCGAGTTTGTTCCTGTATTTCATAATTACACATTTAGCGATATAGACACATGGAAAGGATTTAAGGAATTGTTTAATATTATTTTAGAATCTGCCGATGAAGCTTAAAGGTATTACCGATGTATTTTTTGATTTGGACCATACGCTATGGGATTTTGATAAAAATTCGGCTCTAACGTTTGATAAAATTTTTAAAATCAATCAAATAGAAATTGATTTGGATATTTTTTTGGTTCATTATAAAGCCATTAACTTGCAGTATTGGAAGCTTTACAGAGACGAAAAAATAGATAAGGACGTATTGCGCTTTGGAAGGTTAAACGATACGTTTTCAGTATTAAACCATCGTATTGAAAAAGACATCGTTAAGAAATTATCCATAGATTATATCACCTACCTTACAGATAATAATTACTTGTACGATGATGCCATTACCATTTTAGAGTATTTACATAAAAGCTATAATTTGCATATTTTATCTAATGGTTTTGAAGAAGTTCAATCTAAAAAATTGACAAAATCCAATATTTTGCATTATTTTAAAACAATAACCAACGG
>NCDW01000058.1 GCA_002280395.1 Flavobacteriales bacterium 32-35-8 | reverse complement strand
GTCGGGTTACAAAGCCAACCCGAAGATATGCTTCGTTCCATTGACATTATTCCGGATTTAATTCCGGAAAAACAGCTTTTTGAGAACATGGATATTGGTTTATCGTGGTTGAAGAAAGAACTTAACAAACCCATCGCTACACAATAGCAATGGATTTTAATAAAATAAGAATTCAATCATAAAAATTTAAAATGAAATCATATGGAAACTGAAAAAAATAAATTTAACTCTGATAAAAGTAGCGCAGATGGACGGGTAAAAACCGTGCTTAGTGCCGAGGAGCGTGCTAAATTAACACCCGACCAAATACTTCAGGATTTTCTGGATGGCAATGAGAGGTTTAGAAACAATAATCTTACCCATCGGGATCACTCAGAGCAAATACGAAAATCTGCCTTTGGTCAATATCCCAAGGCGGTAGTGGTTAGCTGTCTGGATAGCCGGGTACCTGTTGAAGACGTTTTTGATCAAGGAATTGGAGACATTTTTGTTGGTCGTATTGCCGGTAATTTTGTGAACGATGACCTATTAGGCAGTCTAGAATTTGCTTGTAAAGTTGCAGGGGCAAAATTAATAATAATAATGGGACATCAGCATTGCGGGGCAGTTATTGGCGCTATAGACGATGTTAAATTAGGAAACCTGACTACAACGCTTTCAAAGATAAAACCTGCTATAAGGATGAGTCAAAACTACAATGGCAATATGACTTCCAAGAATGAAGAATTTGTAAAACTTGTATCTGAAAATAACGTAAGACACGCAATTTCAACAATCAGAACAAAAAGCCCTATCTTAAAAGAAATGGAAGAAAACGGAGAGATAAGAATAGTAGGCCTCTTCTATACTTTAACGAAAGGAGAACTTCTTTTTGTTGACTAAAAACGACATCCAACATCGTATATAAAACATTTGGCAGTCAGTGGGGTATCGAGTGTTTCAGCTCTTATTAAAAGTGGTTGTAACTTGACAGGAAAGTGCTTCGAAATGCCAAACGTTTCATATACGCAACCGTTGTGGTGCATTTAAGAAACATCGTGCTAAAATTCAAAAGTCAGCGGATTGAATTAATTAAATTTGCATAAGTATTAAGAAAAAGAATTTAAGAATTAAAATTACATTATATGGATATTAGAGTTGTAGAAACAACAATTGCAGTAGCTTCCTTCTTTATTTTAAGATTTATATCTATAAAACTTCTTGCAAAAATTCAGAAAAAATACGACTATTCTAAATACCGAATAAGACCCATACTAAAATCTATCAATTTATTCATTTTTATAACTCTGGTAATTGTAATAATTGCAATTTGGGGTGTTGAACAGACAAATATCCTAACTTTCATTACTTCTGTTCTAACAGTCGTAGGAATTGCATTAGTTGCACAATGGTCAATACTTTCAAACATTTCATCAGCTATAATCATATTTATAAGTCATCCCGTAAAATTAGGCGAATCTATTACTATTATCGACAAAGAATTTGACATTAAAGGACAAGTGTCAGACATTGGATTGTTCTATGTGATTTTAAAGACCGAGGCGAATGAAAAAATCACAATTCCTAACAACATATTTTTACAGAAAGCAACCAAAATAAATCTATGAATACAGCACGTATAATTATAGCCATAGGCTTTATGTTCTTTTCATTTGTAGCAGAAGCACAGCAAAAATATGAAAGAGAATATAGAATAAAATCTGAAATAGTTCCGCAATCTGCAAAGGAGTTTATAGATTCAATCAGTTCCGATTCTAAAATAAAATGGTATAAAGAGATAAGCCTCAACGATATTACAATTGAAGCAAAATTCAAACACGACAAGAAGAAATTTAGTGTTGAATTTGATACATTAGGAAAATTACAAGATGTAGAATTTGTAATTAAAAAAAGAGAAATAATTCCTGAAGTCTATAACCAAATGGAGCGTAAACTTGATTCTCTTTTCCATAAGTGGAAATTCCGAAAGATACAAAAACATTACAGCGGTAAAAGTATTGATGTTGTCACCTCTATAAGAGAAAATGAACCAAGCGACTCAATAAAAGTTTCTTACGAAATAGTATTAAAAGGAAAAAAAATTCAATATACTCAACTTTATGAAATTACCTTTAATGAACAAGGAGAAATGGAAAATATTTTAGAGATTATACAAGATAAAGCCGACCACCTTGAATATTAGAAATAAACTGCTGTTAGTATTTATTATACTTATTAGCTCACAAAATATTTGTGCACAGACCCAAACGAGAGCTGGTTTTTTACCTACCGTAAATTACAACCACGAATTAAATAAATTGTACGAAGTAAATTTAAGACTTGAATCGAGACATTTTATATTTAATGATTACGCTTCACAAAGTAGCAATTTTCAATATGATTATTCATTAAGTGATATTTCGGCATTAGTTGGCAGAAAAGTAGGTTTAAATTCAAAAGTGGTTTTAGGTTTTTTAACACGAATAGAGCCTGATGCAGTTTCATTTAGAACAATACAGCAATTTATATTTCAAACAAAAATAGATAACTTTCGAGTAGCACATAGAATCGCCACAGACCAAACCTTTTCTTCATCGGAATCTACGGAGTATAGATTAAGGTATAGGTTAAGTGCCGAAATACCATTATCAGGTCTAAAAGTAGATGTTAAAGAGTTCTATTTTAAATTTAATACAGAAGCACTCAATAGTATTCAAGATAATGAATATGATTTAGAATTTAGAGCAGTTCCAAACATAGGATACGTAATCAATGAACGACACAAAATAGAATTGGGACTGGACAATCGTTTTGTTTCATTTATAGATAATCAAACACGCATTACGTCTTGGATTACCATAAATTGGTTTTTATAAGTATTTAGGTCTGTCAGACATCAAGTTAATATTTGAATAAATTTTAAAACATCGAGAATAAAATATGATTATATCTTCACTATTGATTATTGCAGGCTTTGCGAGCCTAATTTTTGGAGCGAATTGGCTTGTTGACGGAGCTTCTTCATTAGCAAAAAAAAATAACGTTTCTGATTTAGTAATTGGTTTGACAATTGTCGCCTTCGGTACTTCCGCACCTGAATTAGTTGTGAACTCTGTAGCTTCAATTGACGGACTATCAGATATAGTTTTGGCAAATATTATTGGCAGCAATAATTTCAACTTATTTATAATATTGGGAATAGCTGGTTTAGTTTATCCAATTACTGTGCAATCCTCAACTGCTTGGAGAGAAATTCCAATATCATTAATAATTACAATAGTTTTATTTGCACTTGCAAATGATTTTTTCATCAATCAAAACTCGGTAATATCAAGACTTGATGGAATTATTTTACTCATATCATTTATATGTTTTCTGTACTATATATTTAAACAAATGAAAACGGAAAAAATTGAGGTAGTTCCTTATATTCAAAAGTCAAATATTAAGATTTGGACTTTAATTCTAATTGGTTTTAGCGGTCTACTTATTGGTGGAAAATTAGTTGTTGATAATAGTATAGATATAGCCATAGATTTGGGAATCAGTCAAAAAATAATTGGGTTAACTATAATTGCTGCTGGAACTTCACTACCTGAATTAATTACTTCAATAGTAGCTGCCCTTAAAAAGAATAGTGATATCGCAATTGGTAATGTTATTGGTTCAAACATATTTAACATTCTTTTTATTCTTTCAATTAGCGCTTTGATAAATCCTATAGAATATAATCGGATTTTCAATCAGGATTTGTTAATATTAGTTGGTGGAACAGTTTTTCTAATAATCGCAATGTTTACTGGAAAAAGAAAAAAACTTGATAGATGGGAAGCATTAATTTTGTTAAGTTTTTATTTGATTTATACTACATATCTAGTATCAAAAGAATTGTAAGACCACACTTAAAACTCGAAGTTCTAAAATAAAAAATAAGTCGGAATTTCATTTGAACCGAAAAAACAAAACTTGTGGATAAGAAAAACGCAAGGTAACAAAGAACTGAGCTAAAAAACAAGCCATTTTAAGCTAATTTTGAAACAAAGCTTTTATCATGCTTCAAACCACTTTTTGCAACAGATAAGCCTGTTTGAATAGTTTATTGCAAACTATGCCCAACTTGCCATCGCCAAACAAACCCCTAAGTTTCGTTAAATTCTCCCTAAAACACCTTTATATACCTGAAAAAAAGTATATTTAAAGGCTAAAAACATACAACATAAACTAAAGAAACAACATCATGATTACCAAACATTTAATTACAAGCTTTGCTCTTACAGTGGCATTAGGCGCCAGTGTTTACGGGCAGAACACATCCCAAAAAACGTTAAAAGAGGCTTATGCCGGTAAATTTCTTATAGGAACCGCTACCGATATGAGAGGCCTTACAGAAGCGGAGTTTGCAAACGTGAAAGCGCAATACGATATTAATACGCCAGAGAACTGCATGAAACCGCAGCCCATCCATCCTTCGGAGGACAAGTACAATTTTGAAACGCCCGATGCTATGATTGCATGGAGTAAGGCGAATGGTCTACAGACTTGGGGACATACCCTAGTGTGGCATTCACAAACGGCGCCTTGGTTTTTCCAAGCGGTAAACCCAAAGGTTGAAGCAGGTGCCGAACCAGTAAGAGGACCTAGAGGCCCAAGAGACCCAAATGCACCTCGTCCTTCTATGGCGGAAATGTGGCGTAACAGCATTCAAGGGGAGATGGCGACCAAAGAGGTGGCATTGGCGCGCCTAAAAGACCATATCATGACCGTTGCCGGACGCTACAAAGGAGAGGTTATTGGCTGGGATGTTGTTAATGAATCGATTGAAGATGGTGGCGACGGCACAACCGAAAACCTAAGGGATTGGAGTTGGTATAAAATTGTTGGGCCAGAGGTGTTGACCTTGGCTTTTAAATGGGCACGCGAAGCCGACCCAAATGCACAACTTTATTACAACGATTATAATATTGAGCAAGGTGCCGTTGAAAATAAAGGAAAACATGCCAGTTCTATGTTATTATTAAAACGTCTTATTGCAGAAGGTGCGCCTATCACCGGTGTGGGTATTCAAGGGCATTGGCATTTAGATACCAACTTGGCAGATGTTGAAAAAGCCATAGAAAACTATAAATCTCTTGGTTTAAGAGTGGCTATTACGGAATTGGATGTTACCGCGACAGGTAATAATAGTGGTGCGTTTGGTGTGAACCAAGGCGACAGAACCATACCTGCTGAGAATTATGAAAAGCAAGCGGAGGTTTACAAAAAACTGTTTGAGATTTTTCAGCGTCATGAAGATGTGATCGACCGTGTTACTTTTTGGGGCATTAGCGATACCAGATCATGGCGTAGAGGGCAAGATGCCCTTATATTTGACGGGCAGTTGCAACCAAAACCAGCATTCAAAGCGGTTATTGAGGCTAGCACCAAATAAATAAAAGGTAAGTTGTTTGTCGTGAAGTTGTTTATTTGATTTCAACTTAACAACAAACGGCTCAACAACAAACTATAACAACATCCTAAAAACTCCCGAAAGCCATTTCGGGAGTTTTTTGTTTTAAAAGCCCTAACTTTGCATAATTGCTAAAAGAAAACAAAAAAACATGATACATAGTATTGAAAACATTGAACTGGCATTTTTAACGCTTAACGATTACCAAGAGCTTAAAAGTGCCATGTTGGAAGCGTATTCATCAAACTTCCCCGATTCTTATTGGGATGAAGCGCACATCAAACTATTAATCGATAAATTTCCACAAGGGCAAATAGTTATTAAGGTCAATAACGAATTGGCAGGCTGTGCCTTGTCCATTATTGTAGATTATGATGATTTTGACGAACACCATACCTACAAGGAAATTACAGATAATTATACCTTCGACACCCACAAACCAGAAGGCGATGTACTGTATGGCATTGATGTGTTTATTAAAACCGAATATAGAGGCTTGCGTTTGGGTCGCCGATTATACGATTACAGAAAAGATTTATGCGAAAAACTGAATTTAAGAGGGATTGCCTTTGGTGGTAGAATGCCCAATTATAATCAGTACGCCGATAAAATATCGCCTAAGGAATATATTGAAAAGGTGAAGAGAAAGGAAATCCATGATCCGGTATTAAACTTTCAAATCTCCAATGACTTTCATCCAACCAAGATTTTAAAAGGCTATTTAGCTGGTGATGAAGCGTCCAATGAATTTGCGGTATTGATGGAATGGGACAATATTTACTATGAAAAGCAGTCTAAAAAAGCGGTCAATAATAAAAAGGTCATACGTCTCGGACTCATCCAATGGCAAATGCGTTTGTATAAGGATTTAAACGAGCTTATGGAACAGGCAGAGTATTTTATTGATGCGGTGTCTGCATATCGTTCGGATTTTGCGTTGTTCCCTGAGTTTTTCAATGCACCGTTGATGGCAGATAACAACCATTTGCCAGAAGCGGAAGCCATTAGGGAATTAGCAAAGCATACTCCAGAGATTGTACAGCAGTTTTCAAAACTGGCGATTTCATACAATATCAATGTCATTACCGGCAGTATGCCCGAAATGCGAGATGGGTTATTGTATAACGTTGGGTATTTATGCAAACGTGATGGTACCACCGAGCGTTATGAAAAACTACATGTCACGCCAGATGAAGCAAAGGTTTGGGGCATGCAAGGCGGCAAGGAATTGCGCACGTATGACACCGATTGTGGAAAAATAGGTATTTTAATTTGTTATGATTCCGAATTCCCAGAGCTGAGCCGATTGTTGGCCGATGAAGGTATGGATATTTTGTTCATTCCGTTTTTAACCGATACCCAAAACGGGTATTCCCGTGTGCGCCATTGCGCCCAAGCACGTGCCATAGAAAATGAATGTTATGTGGCGATTGCTGGTAGTGTGGGTAATTTACCAAAGGTGAACAATATGGACATTCAGTTTGCGCAATCCATGGTATTCACGCCTTGCGATTTCTCGTTTCCTGCCAATGGTATCAAAGCCGAAGCGACCACGAATACTGAAATGATTTTAATTGCCGATGTAGATATTGATTTATTGCGCGAACTCAACCAATTTGGTAGTGTGCGTAATTTAAAAGACAGGAGGAAGGATATTTTTGAGTTGCGGAAACGGTGATTATTCTCAATCCATATAATATAAAGTTTCGATCTCATTCAACTTGAAAGCAATATATACACATTGAATGTAAATTGTCATTCTGAATTTGTTTCAGAATCTCATTAAATCTAAAATAAGAAAAGACCCTGAAACAAGTTCAGGGTGACAAACTCAACTTTGTTTTATCGTCGAATCGTATAACTGTTTATAATGCGTTTTAATTGGGCTTTTAAATCTTCGCCAGTATCATAAATCATTTGTTCTTCTGTAGGGAAAGGCACGCTTCTTCGGTCTAAAAACGGCAATAAATCGGTATCCAAAGCACGTTTGTCTCCTCTGTATGTCGCATAAACATGTTCGAAAACAAATTCGCTGGTTACGGGAAAGGCATCTTCCAGTTGTTTGGTGTTTAAATTTACATATTCCACATTTCCTGTGACTTGTACCGATTTAAATTGGCGGAATTCATAATACTCACAACGCACGGTTTTCATATTATCTACCTGAATGGCTTTGCCCAAACTGTCCTTAACCACATTGCCTTTATTGTCTAATAAATTCTTTTTACCATCGACAATTTGTCTTTCCTTAATAATCTGACGTTCTTTTACTTGCTCGGGCGAGATGTTGATTTGCCTTAAATTCACCAACATATTATAATCGTATTTCACATCGTTTGTCGGCGTGTTGTGATAAACCGTCCAAAGATTATTAAGTCCGTAGGTACTGAAATTCAATAAATCCGCTTCCAATCGGTTAGGAATCACTTTTTGGGTATCGTTTCTCATATCAACAATCACGAAATCCGTTCCTTTTTGATGGGCAACTTCCATAAGCTGGCGCACATCTTTAAAATTCGGATTGATATGTTCTATCTCTTGGAATTCGTCATAGGCATATCTGAAATCCATTTTGTTATTGGATTTTAAAAGTGCCGATGCGTTATTATAAAGATGTTGGGAAGCTTTGTCCTTATTGGCGATGATTTGATTGGAGTAATCTTTCATATCCAATCGCACCTCTCTGTTGTTTATATACAATGGGAGTAAGGGTTTAATGCGTTCTTGGCGGTTATCAAGCCCTACATACATATCGTATATTTTCAGGTAATTTTCAGGATTATTGTCTTTATTCAAATAGTTAATCGTGTTCAAGTCACGTTCGGTGGCTTTATTGAAAGCATCTTCCAGCATCACGATAAATTCGGTCTTGCCTTTTTTGTCTTTGTTGGTTCGCAATTTACCAATGGCATCGCTTATGGCTTGATCGTAATTGCCAGAACTTACGGCTTTTTCAATTTGTTTGCTGGTGCTACAAGAAATAATAAGTAGGATTAGGAGTGTAGAAAGTAATGATTTTTTCATACTTAATTAAATTGGTGGTTGATTTGAATTGGTTGACAAATATAATACCAAAATATTTAAAATATGGATAAAATACGAATAAATCCGATTATATGTAATCGTTGCGAAGGAGGTACTTCCGAAGTAATCTGTCTATTTTTAGTTCTAAATAATGAGATTGCTTCGTTCCTCGCAATGACAGTGCCATAGGATTGCTTAATACCTCGCAATGAAGGTCATTTACTTTTTAACAAACACAGGAAGTAGTTGAGAAGACACTTCACCAAAACCAATACGTGTACCATCTTTTTCACAATAGCCTCGCATGATCACTGTATCGTTATCATTAATAAATGTGCGTTCGCTGCCGTCTTTCATTTTCATTGGCTTTTCGCCACCCCAAGTCAGTTCCAACATAGAGCCATAAGAATCTGGCGTGGGTCCAGAAATAGTACCACTACCCATTAAATCGCCAGAATTAATCGGGCAACCATTGATGGTATGGTGCGCTAATTGTTGCGACATATTCCAATACATGTGCTTAAAGTTGGTCTTGGTCACGATGGTTTCCTTGGCATTTTTGGGTTGAATGGCCACCTCTAAATTAATATCGAAACTCTTTTTTCCAGTATAATGTAAATAAGATAATTGTGGTTTAATCGGTTTAGGACCTTCAACCCTAAAAGGTTCTAAGGCATCTAAGGTCACGATCCAAGGGGAAATAGAAGACGCAAAGTTTTTGGATAAAAATGGCCCTAAAGGCAAGTATTCCCATTTTTGGATATCGCGTGCGCTCCAATCGTTCAATAGTACCAAACCAAAAATATATTCTTCGGTTTCATCTGCAGGAATGGGTTCACCCAAATCGTTGGCAACCGTCGTGATAAAAGCCATTTCCAATTCAAAATCAACTGCTTTTGAAGGTCCGAAAACAGGTTCGGTAGCCCCATCAGGAAATGTTTGCCCTTGTGGTCTGTGAACCGAAATCCCGGAAGGAATGATGGAAGAACTTCTGCCGTGGTAAGCTACAGGAATATGCAGCCAATTGGGCAATAAAGCATTGTCAAAATCCCGAACCATAGCACCAATGTTGGTAGCATGGTCTATACTGGAATGAAAATCGGTATAATCGCCTACTTGTACAGGCATTTGCATTTCTATCTCGTCTAAACGAAACAGTACGATTTCTTTATGCTTAACATTATTTTTTAATGTTTTGTTATTCACATCAAAAATCTCTGCCACTTTATTTCTTACGGCACGCCATGTTTTTCTGCCGTCTGCAATAAAATCATTTAAGGTGTCTTGAAGAAAAATATCATCCGTTAAGGGAATATCATCAAAATAACCCAATTGATGCAAAGCACCAAGGTCTATGGCTGTATCGCCAATCCGCGTCCCAATGGTAATGATGTCATCACGTGTTAGGAAGACTCCAAAAGGAATGTTCTGAATGGGAAAATCAGAATTCTTATCTACGTGTAACCACGATTTTCTATCCGGATTGTTAGCTGAAAATGGCATAGCAATAATTTGATTAGCGTTATTGAAATCTATTCAAACCTACATATTTTTTTCTTTACTATTGTTATAAATA
>NCDW01000057.1 GCA_002280395.1 Flavobacteriales bacterium 32-35-8 | reverse complement strand
TGTTAAAAAAATATTAAAAAAAATTACGGGATTTTTAAAACCCATGCGTAAACACGCAAACGACCATTATTTTTTTAAACGTATATGTACAATCTTTTCGATAAATTTTTAAGTGACTCCCTAACACCTGAAGAAGAGGATGATTTACAATTTTTGTTAAAAGATGAAAAAAACAAAAAAGCGTTTGAAGCTTATTTAAGGGACCTTAGAGATACTTATGCTGCTTTGCAAGAACCAAGTTCTGTAAAAGCGTATTATAAAATAAAAACTGTTTTGGGTCGATCCAAACACCAGCCTACAAAGATTTTCAACATTAATTGGTTTAAAGTTGTCGCCATTGTATTAATCTCCCTTTCAATATCTTACGGGGGGTATTATATAGCCACAAAACAAAGTGAAACACCTGTAATAAACACCGCTCCTCTTATAACTTTAGAATTAGAAGATGGGAGTATTAAAACCCTTAACGAAATTAACTCAGAAATAATTACCGATTCAAAAGGTAAAAAAGTAGTGACCCAAAAGCAAAATCTCCTATTATATTCTAACGAAGGCGGTCACGAGGAAGAAAAACTTATTTATAATAAATTAACGATTCCTTATGGAAAAAAATTTCAAATAGTTCTTTCTGATGGTACACATGTATTTCTAAATGCTGGGTCTTCATTACGGTACCCCATCAAATTCTTGGATAAATTCGATAGGGATGTCTATCTAGATGGAGAGGCTTTTTTTGAAGTGAAAAAAGATGCAGAACACCCATTTACGGTAATTACCGAAAAAATGAACACACGTGTTCTGGGAACTAAATTCAACGTGTCAAGTTATAAAAATGAGGATAATACATCATCTGTTTTAGTGTCTGGTATTATTAACGTTTACAATGCTTCAGAAAATTATAATCCTAATAAAGCCATTATTATTAAACCAGGGCAACGTGCTCATTTTCAAGAAAACAATATTGATGTAGAACAAGTTAATATACTAAAGTATACTTCTTGGACAGAAGGTAAACTATTTTTTGTTGAAGATAGGTTCGATTTAATTCTTAAAAAACTGGAACGCCACTTCAACGTTTCTATCAATAACACATATACAGCCCTAAATAAAGAATTTTTAACGGGCACCTTTGAAACTGAAAGCCTAAGTCAAATTTTGAAAACATTTCAAACGTATACACCATTTAATTATACCATTAAAGGAACCATTATAACAATAACTAAATAACCATTCATTGCCTATGATAAAAACTTAAGCCAAAATATACTCAATAAAAAACCACAATTTTTGAGTATTAAAATAATTGAACTAAACTAAACTAAAACAAATTTAACTGATTATGAAAAAACTCAATCCTGAAGGAATTGACTATTGGTCTATTCCTAATTTTAAACTAAAAATCAATCTTTTTTTTCTGTTTCTAACCGTAACAACCATGCTTCAAGTACAAGCTAGTAGTTCTTATGGTCAAAACACTACGATTTCACTAGACATGAAAAATGCTACACTTGCTAGCGTTATCGACGAAATAGAAAGCACCACTGAATTCCGATTTTTATACAATCCGCAAAAGCTAGACATTACTAAGTTGACAACTATAAAAGTAAAAAACCAACCTATTAATGCCATTTTGGATTTGCTATTTGCTAACACCAATACTAAATATGAGGTAGTTGAAAAACAAATAGTCATTTCTTATTCTGAAGAATTGCCTATAGAAAAAACGCCTCAGCCAATTATAAAAACTGAAACGCCTCAATTTCAAGTTTCTGGAACAGTAAAAGATGAACTTGGCGAACCATTACTTGGCGCCACCATCATTGTTGCTGGAACATCAATAGGAACAACCACCGATTTTGATGGAAATTATACAATTTCGGCACCCAGCAATGGCCAATTAATAATAAGCTACTTAGGCTATACAACTCAAACAGTAGATATTGGTGGCAGAACTACTATCAATGTCGTATTGGCAGGTGATGCCGTTAGTCTTGAAGAAACCATAGTAGTGGGCTACGGTACTCAGAAAAAAATAACCCTTACAGGATCTGTTGTTGATGTCCAAGGTGAAGAACTAACAAAATCACCAAATCCCAACGTCACAGCAACCCTGCAAGGTAGATTACCTGGTTTAGTAGCGGTACAACGTACTGGTGAACCCGGTAGAGACGATGCCAACATTTTAATTCGTGGTAATGGAACAACAGGAAATAATGCGCCTCTTATCATTATAGATGGTGTGGAACGTAGTTTAATAGGAAGATTAAATCCAGAAGACATTGAAAGTATTTCCGTTTTAAAAGATGCCTCAGCCGCCATTTATGGAGCACGTGGTGGAAATGGTGTTATTTTAGTAACTACTAAAAAAGGTAAAATAGGAAAACCAGAATTTAGTGTATCTTATAACAGTGCTTTTAGCCGCCCTACAAAAGTACCTAACATGCTCGATGCCGCTACCTATGCTGAAGTTTATAATGAAGGTGATTATTACAGAAACTTTAGAGGCGGTAACTCTGGTAACGGCATAAGCTTTAGTCAATATAATGCTTCTAATCAATTTTATACTTCGAGCGAAATTGAACAATATAGAAATGGCTCAGACCCTGTTTTATTCCCAAATACAGATTGGATGGGAGACGTATTGAAGGATTTTTCACTTCAACAACGCCTTAACATGCAAGTAACTGGTGGATCGGAAGCGGCTAGATATTTATTGTCTTTTGGAGCTATTACCCAAGATGGTGATTTTAAATACATGCCTACTGATTTTAAACAATTTAATATAAGAGCAAAGATTGATGTTGATATTGATGAAAATCTTAGTATCGGTGCCAATATAAGTGGTATCTTAACTAAAAAAGAATATTCAATTGTTGCCAATAATATTAATTTCGTAAATTTATTACAGGCTAGCCCGTTGTTGGTATCTAGATATCCTAACGGATTGATTGCCCCAGGTAGATTTGGTGAAAATCCCATGTTGCTAGATCAAAGAGGTTATGATAGAACTTATGATGAACCTATTTATTCTACATTTACCCTTGGTTACAAAGTACCTTTTGTAAAAGGTTTAAGAGTTGACGCTTCATACAATTATGATTTAAGCCATGTGTTCCAAAAAAGACTTAATTTACCATATACCTACCATGAGTATAATGTAAATACGCAAGAATATGATTTAAAACAAGGTACTGGTGCCTCAACTGTAGAACTTTGGGACAGATATACCAGATATACAACCAAATTGTTCAACTACAGGCTTTCATATGATAATACATTTGGAGATCATCACGTAGCAGCTATGGTTGGTCAAGAAACACAACAAAACACTTCTAGTTTTGCTGAGGCATACCGTAGAAATTTTGTAAGTCCGGCTATTGATCAAATTAATGCGGGAAGTACCGATCCAGATGATAAAAATAATAGTGGTAATGCTACGGCCACAGCTAGGAACAATTATTTTGGTCGTTTAAATTATGACTTTCAATCTAAATACTTATTAGCGTTCTCATTCCGTTATGAAGGGTCTCAAAATTTCCCTCAAGGTAAACGCTATGGTTTCTTCCCTGCTATAGAAGGTGGATGGGTTTTATCTCAAGAGAAATTCATTCAAGAGGCACTTCCGTTTGTTAGTAACTTAAAAGTGAGAGCAACCTATGGAGAAGTTGGTAACGACCGTATAGGGCAATATCAATATTTGCAATTGTTTGGCCTAGGAGGTAATTATGTGTTTGGTAGCAATGATGCTCCTGGTGTAACATCAAGTGTATTACCTAATCCAAATGTCACTTGGGAGGTGAGCCGAAAAACGGATTTTGGCTTATCTGGCTCTCTTTGGAATGGATTATTGGGGTTTGATCTTACTTATTTCATGGAAAAAAGAAGTGAAATTTTAACAGCTAGAAATCTTTCCATACCAAGTATTTTAGGGTTTCCTGGTTTACCACCTGAAAATATCGGAAAGGTTGACAATAAGGGTTTTGAAATCTCATTGAGTCATAGGAACACTATCAAAGATTTAAAATACAATATTTCTGCAAATATGGGTTATGTAAGAAGTAATATTGTGTTTTTGGATGAAACACCAAATCCTGATGCGCCATGGAAAAGTGTGACCGGTAATCCTGTAGGAGCCAATTTAGTTTATGCTACAGATGGTATTTTCAACACCCAAGAAGAATTAGATGCTTATCCACATCAATCTGGTACAGAGCTTGGAGATATTAAAATTGTGGATTATAATGACGATGGTGTTATTGATGCAAATGATCAATACAGATTTGGTAAATCGGCCACTCCCGAAATCGTATTTGGTATGAATATGAATTTTGAATGGCGTAATTTAGATTTAAATCTTTTCTTTCAAGGACAAACAAATGTATACAGTTCTGATGGCACCTTTTCAAACTTAGGAAATGCAGATTTCACTAATAGTTTTGTTGCTAGAGCAGCTAATCGTTGGACTCCAGATAATCCAAACGGCACTATGCCTAGAGCTAATGGTTTCTCTCCTGGAGCAAATACATTCTTTTTATATGATGCCACATTTATAAGGCTAAAAAGTTTAGAACTTGGTTGGACACTACCAGAAAACATAATATCCCCTCTAGGAGTAAGCAGTGTACGTTTCTACACGAGTGCCTTTAACCTACTTACTTGGTCTAAAGAAAATAAATGGTCTGACCCTGAAGGTACAAGCGCCTTGGTTTATCCACAACTGAGAACCATCAACTTAGGTGTTAATGTTAAATTTTAAAAAAAAGAAAGAAAATGAAAAAATTAATTTTATTAATCACAGTGATTTGCACATGTTATTCATGTAGCGATGACATTCTCGACCTCACGCCAATTGATCAAATTAGCGAAGCTGCAGTATGGAATGATGCCAAACTTACAACGGCATACCATACCGAATTATATAATGTTTTGCAGCATGGCTTTAAAATACACATGCAGTCTAAAGCTACTGATGAAGCCTTCAATAGTATAAATTGGGATATTGGAAACATTTCAAGAGGAAATATAAATCCCGATAATATTGGTAGCGTAGCCAATAACCACTGGACAGGTGGCGGTAATGTCTATTTTTGGAATACAGGTTTCTCCTATTTAAGAAAAATAAATCTTTTCCTTGAGCAGATGGAAGTCTCTTCATTAGAATTTGCAGATAAAGACCGACTAATAGCTGAAGCAAAATTTTTAAGAGCCTTTATTTATTTTGAATTTATTAAAAGATTTGGAGGTGTGCCTATTATAGAAAAAACTTATAATTTAGGTGATGAGTTTAGCTTTACAAGAAACACTTTTGAAGAATGCATCACATTCATAGAGAATGACTTAAATGCTGCTATTCCAGATTTACCTGCAAAATATGCTTCTACTGATGGAAATTTTGGTAGAGCTACTGCAGATGCATGTAAAGCATTAAAATCTCGTATGTTTTTGTATGCCGCATCTCCACTTTGGAATCCATCCAATGATTTAACAAAATGGCAAAAAGCAGCTGATGCCGCTGAAGAACTGTTGACTAGTTATTCATTACACCCAAATTACACGACCTTATTCAATCAGCCTAGCGGGTCAGCAAATAACGAACTTATATTTACTAGGCAGTTTTCAACCACTAATTTTCATCAAGCGCCTATGCATAACTTAGGCCGCCGTTACGGTGCGTATGGTGGATGGTGGTCTAGTAATGGACCATCTCAAAATTTAGTAGATGATTATGATATGACTAATGGAGAACCACCATTTATCTATTCTGGTTCTGGTGCCTCTTACACGAAAACCATAAACCCCGCTTCAGGATATGATCCTCAAAATCCTTATGCCAACAGAGACCCTCGTTTAGACGCTTCTATTATACATGATGAAAGCGTTTATCATGGAGACACTTTTGAAATGTGGGTGTCACCTGATGGGACTACTTACGGATATGACACTTACAAATCGAGTAGTGATAACCCACGATCAAATTATCAGATGCGTAAGTTTATGCCAGATGATAATACTGCCATAAGCTGGCAATATAACTACACCAACCCATGGATATTCTTCCGTTTAGCTGAGATCTACCTAAACTATGCTGAAGCAAAATTTGAACTTGGTGACGAAGAAACAGCTAGAGATTACGTTTCTTTAGTTAGAGCCAGACCTAGTGTTAATATGCCTGAAATTCCAGATACGGTTACAGGAGAGGAATTAAGACAGAGAATATACAACGAACGTAGAGTAGAATTGGCTTTTGAAGAACATAGATTCTGGGATGTTAGAAGGTGGAAAATTGCCGAAGACATTGAAAACAGACCAATTTATGGTATGGATATTTTTCTAGATGGCAGTACTAAAACGTATACGCCTGTGTTATTGTTGCAAAGAACATTTTTACCAGAAATGTATCTATTACCTATTGAAAGAAACGAACTTCTTAGAAATGGAGGTACTATAACCCAAACTCCAGGCTGGGAATAATTAGAATTTCAGTTAGTATATTTAGTTAATTAAAGTGTGTCATTTCCTTTATTGAAATGGCACATTTTTTTTATTCTATTAAGAAGGTTTATTGAACAGCTAGTAACATCCAAAAACTAAACTGACACCAATATGAAGTTTATCAAGATTTTATAATCTTACAAAAACAATTATTTGTATTATCTAATTCTAGGCTAAAATTAGCAGAAATACCAACGTTTTACTTAAGGCAGCAATTTATAATTAGCATTTGGCCTAACCATCTCAGCCAGCTTTTTGGGGGCGACTTCACAATAAGCCGTTGTTATGGCATCCATAAACAGGTCTTCATGCACTTTATTCATTTCAATGAGTGTCCATCCCTGCTTGCCCCATTTGTTATCCAATGGGTATATGATGGATGTATTTACTGAAGAAAAAACATCTTGATCTATTTCCGATAGCTTCACACAAGCCCGTTTGTGCTTGTCATCATAGGTTGCAAAGATTTTCTTTTTTACTCTAAAAGATATCTTTTCAAAGTGAGGTGCTTCCGTTGCTTCTGGAAATGACAGTGCTATTTTTCGAAGTTGGTCAATAAATACCATTTTAACTTTTTTAGCTTTTTAAATCTTCATTCCGATTTCTCAAACCACTTCACAATGCTCGGCATGTGCCTTTCAAAGCCACCGGGAATAAAAAAGTTTAAAACACCTGCTTTGCTGTCGGTGTCATTTTTAAAATCGTGTATGGTTTTAGCTGGAATTCTTAAAAATGCGCCTTTATGGGCATTCATCCATATGTTGCCAACAAGTATGGATATTGTGCCTTCCAACACATAAAACACTTCATCATTGTCTTCATGTTGGTGTGCGCCGGGTCCATCAGAATGTGGTTCCAACCACCATTCAGAAATGCTATATTTCTCGTTTGTTTCATTCTCATCGGCTTTAAAAATGGCAGTCATGGTGCCACAATTGTAAACGCGCCCCTCTCCCTCCGATAAAATAATTGGTTCTGTATGGTTATTTTTGTGGGTCATTGGCTTTGAATACAATAAGACGTTATTCTTTCAATTTTATTTTGGTCGTTGAACTCATATAAGTCGCAAGCAGAAACAAACGACACGCGTTTACCATCCCTTATAAACTCTGCCGTGCCATTCACAACCACCTTGTTTTCTTCCGAAATCACATGATGTGTTTTAAAATTGGTCGTTACGGATTTAAAATAAGCCGCTACCTGATTGCAATTTTCAACGATGGCTTTCTTTCCAACAAACATGTTTTCTTCCACAACTTCCCAAATGGCATCTTCAGCAATATGGTCGTATGCTTTATAAAACGCGCCGTTTGAAAAGGCTTTTGCTATCTCTATTTTTGTCATTGGCAATCGGATTTTATTAATTAAACAAATAAAAATGTTCCATGTTGTCAAGCTATAGGTTTCCAAAACACAGCAACGGTATGTAAATTTAAAAAGATTTTTTAACTAATTGGTATCTAGCAATCTCATGATACAGAACTAGTATTAAAAAGATTGCTTCGGTCGTACCTCCCTCGCAATAACGCAAACCCTGTCGCAAATAACCTCTTTTTTTGCGCTTTTATACCCTAACCATATCATAATTAAGTGATACTTTTAATATTCAACAAAATCATAAACCAATAAAACTTAAAACCACACATTATGGCACTTATCAATCCCTACATTAACTTCAACGGCAATGCAGAAGAAGCATTCCTGTTTTACAAATCCGTTTTTGGCGGAGAGTTCGTAAACATCGTACGTTTTAAAGATATGGCCGAGCACTTTCCTGTAGAAAAAAAAGAAGAAAACAAAATCATGCACATTGCTTTACCCATTGGACCCAATGTCTTAATGGCTAATGATGTTCCTGAAAGTATGGGGCGCGTCAATGAAAATGAAAACCGCTCTAAAATTGCCATTGGTGCAGAAAGCAAAGAAGAAGCCGATAAATTATTCAACGGACTTTCAGCAGGTGGCACTATTGAAATGCCTATTGGCGACAGTCCTTGGGGTTCTTATTTTGGGATGTTTAGAGATAAATATGGCATTGAATGGACGGTAGATTATGACCCAAAACATAAAGGAAAAGTATAGTTGTTACCCATTGCGCGAATCCGAAAGGCTTAGTGTGACGAATTTAATATAACTGACCATAAAACAATAATTGCACCCAACGGGCAAATCATACTATTGTAACGTAATTGGTTTTTACAATAATCTTCACTTATAACTTTAAATATGTAACTAAATGCAATAAAAAACCCTGAAGCTAACATACTTAAACTTCAGGGTTAATATTATTATATTTGAATCTTACTTTGGTTTGCCAATAGGTCTATTTGCGTTTTCTAGTTTGCTGAGTTTCCAGCTTCATTTTAATTTTCTCCTGTTTCTTAGTCTTTAAATCAACTTTAGGAGCTTTTAAAGTTTTGCCTCTTGCCATTACTTTTAAAATTTAATGTTAAACATGACTTTGTTATATGGCAGACCAAACCTTAAACCACGAGGTATCTAACAACTGTTGCCACAATTGGTATCGTAAAAAATATGTATTAAGGTTATCGGACTGTACTAAGCACCCTCGCCGTGCTTAAAAAGCCGGGAAGATGATTTTCAATTTATGGTTTTGAAAGATTCTTTGACTTGTAAAACAATAGCCAAAAGCCTGACTGCTTTTTAGAAAAACACTACTATTTTTAAAATTTCTAAATACCATAGCAAACCTAGAAGATTATGCTGCAAACATAAAAAAATATATCCCATAGAGCGTTAATATATTCTTAAATTCCAGATAGTTAACACAAACACCTATTCATCAAAACCATATAAATTGCAGGAGTATTGAAAGCACTATATATCAATCAATAAAAAAAGTCTATAAAAGTTTAAACACCATCCCATTTTTTTTGATTATTTTCATAAATCCTGAAGTATTCTAAATACAGTACAAGGCTTATTCAATTATGGCATTATGAATTCAACCGAAACGGCATTAAAAGAGCGCATTAAAGAATTAACCTGTCTTTATAAAGTATCCTCCATCATTTCCATGGCCCATGCGGAAAGTGTTGACAATACATTAAAGGCCATCGCTTCGTGCTTAAAGGAGGCCTTTCAGTTTCCTGAGCAAATGGAAGTCATCATCGACACACAACATGCCATTGTACCTCTTTTAGATAAAACGGAAGCCGCCTCCATCCATAGCGATATTTTGGTTTTTAATAAAAAAAGTGGATGCATTTATGTATCCTACAAAGAAGACGCCAATACCCCATGCGTATTTTTGAAGGAAGAGCAACTTTTAATCAATAATGTGGCGTTAAAAATTGGCGATTTGTTAGAACGTATTGAAATCAGGAATAATGAAATGGCCTTAAAACGCCAAATGGAGAAAGCCGACAGGTTGGCTATTTTAGGACAATTAACAGCGGGCATCGCACACGAACTGAATACCCCGCTTGCCAATATTTTAGGTTTTTCAGAATTGCTAAAGTCAAAATTAGAGGCAGATAAAGCGTCGGTAGCTGATTTGGATAAAATCATCAATAGTGCTATTTATTCCCGCGAG
>NCDW01000056.1 GCA_002280395.1 Flavobacteriales bacterium 32-35-8 | reverse complement strand
AATAGACAATCTTATCAATGCCATCGATTTAAGCAAACCAGAAGGTGAACGAAACAGAGCCATCCTTGAAACCTTATATGGCTGCGGTTTACGTGTTAGTGAATTGGTAAATTTAAAATTATCCGATTTGTTTTTTGACGAAGGTTTTATTAAAGTCACGGGCAAAGGTTATAAACAACGTTTTGTACCGATTGTTGAAACAACCCAAAAATATATCAATATTTATAGAAAGGAAGTGCGTTCACACATCAAAATCCAATCTGGATTTGAAGATACCTTGTTCTTAAACCGGAGAGGAAAACAGCTTACAAGAGCCATGATATTTACAATTATTAAACAATTAGCTGACAAAATCGGACTCAAAAAAAGTATTTCTCCTCATACCTTTAGACATTCGTTTGCGACACACTTATTGCAAAATAATGCCGATTTACGTTCCATACAACTCATGTTGGGACATGAAAGCATTACCACCACAGAAATTTACGTACACTTAGATAAAAGCCATTTAACCAAAGTGGTTCAACAATACCATCCTAGGAAGTAGGTGTTGGCTGTTGGTACAAAATTAAAAAATCCAGTATGTACTGGATTTTTTACTATAAATATTTTTATTTATAATTATGGATTCCCTGCCTTCGCAGAAATAACAAACATTATTTGGCAATATTAACCGCTCTTGTTTCCCTGATGACGGTGATCTTAACTTGACCGGGATAGGTCATGTCGGTTTGTATTTTTTGGGAAATACTGAATGACAATTCCGCTGCTTTTTGGTCGTCCACTTTTTCGCTTTCTACAATCACACGCAGTTCTCTACCCGCTTGAATCGCATACGCTTTTTTCACACCTTGAAAACCAAAAGCGATATCTTCCAAATCTTTTAAACGTTGGATATAACTATCCAATACTTGACGTCTGGCACCAGGACGTGCTCCAGAAATCGCATCACAAACTTGTATGATTGGAGATATTAAGAATTTCATTTCTACTTCATCATGATGCGCTCCAATGGCATTGCAAACTTCTTCTTTTTCACCATATTTTTCAGCCCATTGCATACCAAGAATCGCGTGTGGCGTTTCCATATCAGCTTCAGCATCTGGCACTTTTCCTATATCGTGTAAAAGACCAGCGCGTTTTGCCAATTTCGGATTTAATCCTAATTCCGCAGCCATCACACCACAAAGTTTTGCCACTTCACGTGAGTGTTGTAGCAAGTTTTGACCATAAGAAGAACGGTATTTCATTCTTCCTACCATTTTAATAAGTTCTGGATGCAAGTTGTGGATTCCTAAATCAATAACAGTACGTTTACCTATTTCAATGATTTCCTGTTCAATTTGCTTTTTGGTTTTTTCTACAACTTCTTCAATACGTGCTGGATGGATTCTACCATCAGTCACTAATTTATGAAGTGATAAACGTGCTATTTCACGTCTTACAGAATCGAAACAAGACAATATAATGGCTTCTGGTGTGTCGTCTACAATAATTTCTACACCGGTAGCAGCTTCAATAGCTCGAATATTTCGTCCTTCACGACCAATAATTCTACCTTTAACATCATCAGATTCTATATTAAATACGGACACGCAATTATCAACGGCTTCTTCAGTACCGATACGTTGAATGGTGTTGATAATGATTTTTTTAGCTTCTTGTTGCGCCGTAAGTTTTGCTTCTTCAACAGCACCTTGCACAAAGGCCATGGCTTCATTTTTGGCTTGTCCTTTCAAAGATTCAATTAATTGTGCTTTGGCATCTTCTGCAGAAAGACTAGAAATAACTTCCAACTGCTCTACTTGACTTTTATGAAGTCTACCAATCTCAATTTCCTTTTTATCAAGAATATCCAGTCTGTGATTGTAATCTTTAATTTTAGCTTCTAAAGTTTCGTTTAATGTTTTCGATTTATTTAACTCACTAGAAATTTGGGATTCCTTATCCCTTGTACGCTTTTCAGCTTCTGCCATTTGTTTGTCGCGAGACAAAATAACCTTTTCATGTTCTGCTTTAAGTTCAATAAATTTTTCTTTAGCCTGAAGAATTTTATCCTTTTTAATGGCTTCTCCTTCGCTATTTGCTTCCTTTAAAATAGAAGCTGCCGATTTTTTCGCTTCCCTAACAAGCTTTGAGGCATTGTTTTTTTCTAATGTTTTGGCTATAATAAATCCTATTGCGATCCCTAATACTACGCCTCCAATAATTATTATAATCGAGTTATCCATGTTATTTAGTTGGTTTATATATATAAAAAAGCCTACACCAGTGTAAAATTTTGTATAAACTCCTTAAAACAAGTTTAGGGCTAACAAGCTGATCAAGGATCTGCTAGGTACTGAAATAAATCAGCGTATGCAGCATGCTTTTACAACTTAAACTCACCCTTTTTAAGAGAATTAACGTTGAGTTTATCAAAAATAAATAACCAATGTAGGCAGTAACTTTAATGTATTTTAAAGAACGTTAAGAGATTAAGTGAGCCTGTAATAATTCATCAAGCGCTAGAAGCTTTTCTTCTAAATGCTCATTAACAGTCTCTTTATCTATTGATTTCTGTTCTACTTGAGAAGCAAATTGCAAGGCGCACATGGCCAATACATCTTGTTTATCCCTCACGGAATAACTTTCCTCAAATTGCTTAATCATCACTTCAATGTTTTTAGCTGCTTTGCGCAATCCTTCTTCTTGACTTGCATCAATAGTTAAAGGATATACTCTGTTAGCTATAGATAGCTTTATTTTAAGCTTTTCTGACATTGAATTTAGTTAGCATTAATCGGATAGTTGAGCAATACAATGATCAATATCCCTAATTAACGCGTTTATTTTAAGCTTAGTCTCTCGTTTATTTTCGTCACTGCCAAGTATTGTATTTGCCATTTTAAGAGCTTCATACTTTTCTTCCCAAGCCACTATTTGTTGCTGCTTGTCTTGAAGTTGTTGTTTGGATATCTCTAACTCTTCATTCAACTTTAAATTAGCACGCTTTAAAACCTCAAGTTTATGCAAGACCTTACTAATTTTGTTTTCTAGAGAATCTACAATGTCTTCAATATTACTCATTTGCAAATTTCAATACTTATCTCACAAAGTTAACATAGATAACTATAAATTACAATTGTTTTTACATAAAATTTAAATTAATTCGTTGTTGCTCATAATCAACACAATGGATTGATTTTTGTTTTATCCTTTGTTGATTCATATCAAATTAATATTTTAGCCAGATACCCAAAAATGCATTTACCCATTTTTATTATGAAATTAGTCCCTTTTTTTTTATTGTTTATTTCAACATGCATTAATGCACAAAGCAATTATCCACAAGATTATTTTGGAAGTCCGTTAGAAATTCCATTGATATTATCTGGTAATTTTGCCGAATTACGTGCCAATCATTTTCATTCCGGTTTAGACATTAAAACACAACAACGCATTGGCTTAAAAGTATTGGCATCAGCCGATGGTTATGTAAGCAGAATAAAAATCCAACATTATGGCTACGGCAAAACTTTATACATAACGCACCCAAACGGATACACAACCGTTTATGCACATTTATCGGAATATTCCCCAGAAATTGAAGCTTATGTTAAAAAACATCAATACAAAGTGGAGTCGTATGAGATTGAAGTGTTTCCAAATACCGAAGAATTGTTGGTAAAAAAAGGTGAACTGGTTGCCTACAGCGGAAATACGGGAGGATCTGGTGGCCCACATCTTCATTTTGAAATTCGAAACAAAGAAGAGCATACCATAAACCCCATGCTTTTTGGCATTGACATTAAAGACACATCAAAACCTATAATTACATCGCTTTATGCTTACCCAATTGGAGATAGTTCCACCATAAATAAATCCCAAACAAAACAAAAACTAAAGTTAACACCCTTAAAAAATGGTGATTACATGGCCGAAAGTGTTAATGCATTTGGGGATATAGGATTTGCCATCAATACCTTTGACCGACAAGATTTTGGAGCCAACAGCAACGGTGTTTATAACATACAGACTTTTATAAATGGCAGTCAGAACTTTGAGGTTGATTTTAGAAAGTTTTCATTTGATGAAACAAATCGTCTCAACAGATTTATAGATTACGAACATTTTAAAACCAAGCAAGAACGCATTCAAAAATTGTTTAGCGACAATAATGATCTTAGCATGTTAAAATCAATTAAAAACAATGGAATTTTAACCATACAAGATAGCACCAACCTAGTCTATAAAATTCGCGTGAGTGATTATAAAAGCAATGAGTCATGGGTAACAATTCCAATAAAAGGCAGTAAAACTAATGCTCAAAGCCAGGGAAAAAAAACCACACCATATTTTGTGTATACAAAAGGAACTACCAATTTAAAGGAAGGAAATGTATCTGTAGATATTTTTCCTGACACTTTTTACGATGATTATTACCTCGATTTTAAAGTGAAAAACGACACACTTTTTTTAGAAAATGATGTTGTTCCACTTAAGAGAACCTTCAATATAAGCTACGATATAACCAACTATTCTGATGCTGATAAAAGTAAGCTTTACATTGCCAGGTTAGTTGGGGCCAAAAAATACCCTGCCTATGAGAACACCAAAAGAAAAGGCAATATTTTAACAAGCAGTATAAAAAACCTGGGGACTTTTGCATTGGCCAGAGATAACGTTAAACCAACGATTACACCTTTAAATTTTAAAAACAATCAATGGATAAGTGATTTTAGATATTTAAAAATAAAAATTAGCGATGCCCAAACAGATATTTCAAATTTTAGGGCAACTATTAATGACAAATGGATTTTAATGGAATACGACTACAAAACAAAAACCCTTACCTACGATTTTAATGATGCGGTTAGCAATGAAACCAAGAACAATTTAAAGGTTATTGTTACGGATAATGTTGGAAATAGTGCTACTTTTGAAGCAACTTTTTATAGAAAATAAATAAACACGTTTGAAAACAAAATTTTGGTTTATTGTTCTCATTTTTTTATCGATAACACAACTTAGTTATTCGCAAACAGCCACTATAAAAGGCGTCATTCTTGATGAAAACAATATTGCTATTGAAAACGTCAATATCAAAGCTGGATTAATAGGGACTCAAACCAACAGAAATGGTTTTTTCATCATTAAAATTCCTGCTAATCAAGATGTATACATAGAATTCACGCACATATCCCATAAAAAAGTCGTTAGCACATTCAATCTTAAAAATGGTGAGGATTTTGAATTCAACCCCGTGATGAACAACACTATTGAGCAAATGTCCACAGTCGTCGTATCTAGCAAACGTCAAAAAGAAGTTGAAGGCATTACCACTTTAAATCCAGAGACCATTAGAAAAATTCCAGGTGCCAATGCAGGTATCGAAAATTTATTATTAACACTTCCGGGAGTAAGCAATAACAATGAGCTGAGTACGCAATATGCCGTTCGTGGTGGTAATTATGATGAAAATTTGGTGTATGTAAATGATATTGAAGTCTATCGGCCATTTTTAATTCGCTCCGGACAACAAGAAGGTTTGAGTTTTGTAAATACGGATTTGGTTCAGAACGTTGATTTTTCATCTGGAGGTTTTCAAGCTAAATATGGCGATAAATTATCTTCAGTATTGGATATTACTTATAAAAACCCTTATCAATTTGAGGTTAATGCCGATTTAAGTCTGTTAGGAGGCAGCCTTTCCGTTGAAAACATCAGCAAAGATTCTAAATTTACAGGAATAGTGGGTGTTCGTTACCGAGACAATAGTTTATTGGTTGACGAAAAAGAAACCGAAGCCAATTTTAAACCTGCATTTGCTGATGCCCAAACGTTTTTGACTTATAGGTTTTCCGATAAATTCCATTTAAGCTTTTTAGGAAATGCTTCTATTAATAAATATGATTACCAACCACAAGCACGACAAACCAATTTTGGCACATTAAGTGAACCAAAAGCCCTAATTGTGTTCTATGATGGGCAAGAAAAAGATCAATATCAAACCTATTTTGGAGCCTTTAAAGGCACTTATTTTGCCAATGATGATTTAACACTAAAACTTATTGCCTCTACTTACCATACCACCGAAGAAGAATATTTTGATATTTTGGCGCAATACAGACTTGGTGAAGTGAACAGCAATATTGGTAATGAAAATTTAGGTGAGGTTGAATTTAGTGAAGGTGTTGGGAGCCAGTTGAACCATGGCAGAAATGATTTGGACGCCCTCATAACAAATATTGAGCATAAAGGCGATTTTAATATTGATGATAATCGTATCGAATGGTCTGTAAAATATACCCATGAAGATATCCGAGATCGTTTGGTGGAATGGGAAGTTATCGATTCGGCAGGGTTTTCAATTAGACCACCAAAAACAAGCCCTATAAATGAACAACCTTACCTGCCTTATGAAGGTCCTTTGGTACCATTTCAAAACGTTAGATCTACTAATTACGTTACCATTAACCGATTGCAAGCATATACACAATGGAGTAAACGTTCTACGTTAGGAACAAGCGATGTTTGGTATAATGCTGGTATTCGCGTTCATAATTGGTCTGTTTCAGGCGATAATATATCATCATCAAACCAAACAGTTTTTAGTCCGCGTGCCCAATTCACCTTAAAACCTTATTGGAAAAAAGATATGCTTTTTAGGATTGCTGGCGGACTATATTATCAACCACCATTTTATAGAGAGCTTAGAGATTCATCTGGAATTGTCAACCCCAATGTAAAAGCACAAAAGTCATTTCATTTGGTTTTAGGAAACGATTACAGTTTTAAAATGTGGGACCGACCTTTTAAACTCACCACAGAAGCTTATTACAAAAAACTAACCGATGTTAATCCATACACCTTAGAAAACGTTCGTATTCGCTACAGAGCTAATAATAATGCCGAAGCGTATGCGTATGGATTGGACATGCGACTTAATGGTGAATTTGTACCGGGAACAGAATCATGGTTTAGCTTTAGTTATTTAAAAACTGAAGAAAACATAGACGATAGAGGTTATATTGCAAGACCAACAGATCAACGTTTAAAGTTTGCGGCGCTATTTCAAGATTATGTACCCAACATCCCAAATATGAAAATGTATTTAAACTTAGTTTATAATACAGGATTACCAGGTGGCTCGCCCAGTTATGCCGATTCTTACGAATACCAAACTAGATTGCCTGACTATAAACGGGCAGATATTGGCTTTCAATTTGTTTTGGTTGACGAAAACAAACCATTTAAAAGTGGATGGAAAAAACCTTTTAAAGAACTCTCTTTTGGTGTTGAAATCTTTAACATATTTGATGTACAAAATTCCATTACCAATACTTGGGTAAGAGATGTTTATAGCAAACGCCAATACGCTATTCCTAATTACTTGACACCAAGAGTTTTTAATGTGAGAACGACCATGAAGTTTTAACTGTTTACCAATTCCTTCAAAACTCCAATAACATAATCAATTTCCTCTTTGGTATTATAAATGCTGAAAGAAAAACGAACGGAAGGTTTTTGTAACTGTTCATCATCCAAAATTTCAGCAAGTACGTGCGAATTTTGCGAACTTCCACTTTGGCAGGCGCTTCCTTTAGAACATGCAATACCTTTTAAATCCAACTGAAATAAGAACATCGTTGCCTTTGATGCAGGAACAGGCAAACAAACATTTACAAGGGTGTAAGTGCTTTTTTTAATGTTTCCAGAATTTCCATTGAAAGTAACTTGCGGAATGTCATTAGAAATTTTATCAATAAAGTACTGTTTCAATTCTAATATATAAGCACTTTCTTCATCTAAATTCCCATAGGCTATATCCAAAGCTTCTGCTATACCAACAATGTTGTGCATACTCTCTGTCCCAGCCCTAAGTCCTCTTTCTTGCTCACCGCCAAAAATTAACGGTTTTAATCCTGAATTTTTTCTAACAAAAGCAAAACCAATACCTTTTGGACCATGAAACTTATGGGCACTCGCTGCTAAAAAATCAACTTGAATGTCTTGTAAATCCAGTTTATAATGCCCAACAGATTGCACGGTGTCACTATGAAACAACGCATGGTTAGCTTTGCATAAATGAGCTATCTTTTTTAAATTCAGTATATTCCCAATTTCATTGTTTATATGCATTAAGCTAACAAGTGTTTTACTTTCTGTTTGCAACAATGTTTCTAAATGCAAAACATCAATACTTCCATTAGCTTTTAAATCAACATAACTAACGGCAATTTTATACTCTTTAATCAGTTGCCCTATAGTATGCAAAACCGCATGATGTTCAATTTTTGAAGTTACAATATGGGTAATACCCAAATCCCTTACGGCACTTCTTAATACTAGATTATCGGCTTCAGTCCCTCCAGAAGTAAATACTATTTCGCTAGCGGACACATTTAAGTGACTAGCTATTTGCTTTCTATATTTTTCAATAATTGATTTAGATGACCTACCAAAACTATGTGAAGATGAAGGATTTCCGTAATTATTTTTCATAATGTTAGTCATCTCAATGATAACTTCATCACGAATTTGTGTTGTTGCCGCATTATCTAAATATACGTGTTCCATTTTTTTTAATCTACAGCAAAATTACTTCAAATAAAATTATTATCAATATCAGGCGTTATAAATATCAATTCTATTATTTTTGCCTTAAAACCCAAACCAATGAAGAAATCTTTAATTGTTATAGTATTTATAAATTTAATCTTTTCTTTTTCTTGTAGTGATGGTGATGTTATTGCGGTAGAATTTGATTTTGATGAATCCTTTCAAGCTTGCGGAGAAATAAATTTAGTGTTTTATAAAACCAAAAATGACCCATCGGAATCTTTATCATTTTTTGTAGAAAACTTAACAATTGCCCAAATTTTAAATGTTGGCACAGGAAATACACTTGTTACTACAGCGTCCGGCCTATTTAATTATAGAACTTACAGCAATGCGGCTTTGCCCAACAATTTATTTTGTAGCGACGTGCCTTCATCTGAAATAAAGATAAACCAGGATTATCAAAGCCCCGCTACGGCCATAATAACGGCTACTTTAACCAAAGACGATAATGACGGCATTCCCGCTGCATTAGAAGATATCAACGGCAATGGTAATTTAGATGACGATGATACGGATGGTGACGGTATACCAAATTATTTAGATGCAGATGATGATGGCGACAATGTATTGACCAAAGATGAAAATCCCGATCCAAACGGCGACGGTATTTTAGGTGATGCCCAAGATACTGATGGAGATGGCATTCCCGATTATTTAGATGCAGATGATGATGGCGATGGCATTTTAACCCGTGACGAAGAAACCGATACCCAAGACCAAAACCCCAGAAATGATATTAGTGATAGTTTAGTAGGCCCTGACTATTTGAACAGCAATGTTGTCATTAGTGTTCCCGCCACTGCTTACAGAAACCATATCATTAACTTAAGTTATTTGGTAACGCTTAAAGTGACTGGGATTAGTCTGGATATTTTGTCGCAAGACGAATTCGATTTTGGTGTTTTACAAAACACTCCTGGTTTAACTGCTACAGAGCAAATAACCCCTCCTTTTAATTAGGTTCGATATTTTGATAAATATAAACTTCTGTAGCGCCAACTCCATATTTTTGGTAATTGGCATCATAGAATTTTACATTATTGTAGCGGGCAAATAAGTATTCCAATTCCACCTTAAGAACGCCTTCGCCAACCCCATGGATAAAAACAATTTTTTGAATGCGTTTTGCCATGGCAAATTCCAATTGGCGTTTGGCAGTATCCAACTGAAGCGTTAACATGTCATAATTACTCATGCCTTTAGATGATTTTACCAATTGGTTGATATGCAAATCAACCTCCATGGTTGGCTCATAACGTTCTTTAGTTTTCGTTGTTGGCTGTTTTCTTTTTGAAGTTTCTTTTTCTGAAATAACGGTATTAATGCTTGTATTTGTAAATAATGCTGATTTTATTGAATTCTCCGATTTCTTCTTAACAAGCTCATTAGCTTGGTAATCGAGCAAAAAACCATCTTCAGTTTCAATAGTTATAACTTTATCTTTAATTTTTTTAATGACTCCAGAAAAGTCTTCATCTAGAACCAATACACGATCACCAACATTAAAATCCATAATTAATTAGTTTCATTGTTTTCTTCGTCATTAAATTTACTAGGGATTGTTTTGGAAATTCTATAAACACCTATCATTAGCATGGCTATACCCGCTATTAAAATAAATAA
>NCDW01000302.1 GCA_002280395.1 Flavobacteriales bacterium 32-35-8 | reverse complement strand
CTAAATTTATAGCTATGTATTTATTAAAAAAATAAATTAATGAAAATTATAAAGTTATTGGTATTTGCGCTTGTTGTTTTTTCTTGTAACGATAAAAAAGCTAATGATGCTACAGATGTTGTTAAAACAGAAGAAAAAAGCGTGATTGAAGTTGCAAACCCAGATCTTGAAGTATACGATTTTAACGGCTTTCAAAAGTTTTTACAAAAAAAGGATGGTAAGGTGTATGTTGTTAATTTTTGGGCAACTTGGTGTGCTCCTTGCGTAAAGGAAATGCCCTATTTTGAAAAATTGAATGAAGAATATAAAAGCGACAATGTGGAGGTGCTTTTTGTAAGCTTGGATTTTCCGCATTTATACGATTCTAAATTAAAACCTTTTATTAAAGACAAGAATATAAAATCTAAAGTAATAGCATTAAATGATGTCGATATGAATACTTGGATACCCAAAGTGGATGAAAATTGGTCGGGTTCCATTCCTGCGACCATTATTTACAAAAACGATACAAGCAAATTTTATGAACAATCGTTTACCTATGAATCCTTAGAAAGCGAATTAAAACAATTTTTAAAATAATCAATCTATGAAGACAATTAAAATTTTATCATTAGTAACACTCGTGGTGGTTATGAGTGCTTTTACTGTTAATAAAATAGCAGTAGCAGACGGTTATAAAGTGGGCGATATTGCCGAAGACTTTAAATTAATGAATGTTGATGGCAAAATGGTTTCCATGGCCAATTATAAGGATGCCAAAGGCTTTATAGTAACATTTACTTGTAACACTTGTCCGTACGCTGTAGGTTATGAGGATAGAATCATTGCGCTTAATAATAAATATGCTTCTTTAGGCTATCCAGTCATTGCCATTATGCCAAACAATCCAGATGTGCAACCTGGAGATAGCATGGAAGCCATGAAAAAGAGAGCGAAAGACAAAGGGTTTACCTTTCCTTATTTAATGGACGATGGCCAAAATATTTATCCTAAATATGGAGCAACCAAGACGCCACATGTATTTATTTTACAAAAAACAGCGAAAGGTAACGTTGTGAAATATATAGGTGCTATTGATGACAATTATCAAGATGCTTCAGCAGTAAAAACCAAATATGTAGAGAATGCCGTAAATGCCTTGCTTAAAGGAAATGAAGTTCCTGAAAAAGAAACCAAGGCTATTGGGTGCACTATTAAAGTTTAGTTTGTCGAAAAACATAGAAAAAATCCGAAGTTTATAATACTTCGGATTTTTTTTCGTTCATATTCAAATTAGAAATATTAAGTTTGTAATTATTTAATTGTAGTTTATGATAGAAGATTTATCCCAAGAGGATTGGGCTGAACAATTAGCGAGTGACGATAATGCCGTGGTACTGGATGTTAGGACCGATGCAGAAGTATCAGAAGGCATAATTCCTAATGCCATTCATATCGATTTTTATAAAGGACAAGATTTCATAAATGAAGTTGAAGCTTTAGATAAAAGCAAAAATTATTATGTGTATTGCAGGTCTGGTAACAGAAGCGGACAAGCTTGCCAAATTATGGAGGAATTAGGATTTAAAAATGCCTATAACCTTGAAGGAGGTATGTTGCAATGGACAGGTGATGTTGTTGATTTAGACTAACCCAAACAAAATGAAAAAACTATCCATTATATATTTAATACTTTTTATAACTTTTTCTAATTGTAAAGAGGTTGAAGATCCAAAAATTACGGTTGTCACCCCAGAAGAAATGCAAACGTTTTTAGAAACGGATAATGTTCAATTGATAGATGTGAGAACTCAAGAAGAATTCAATAAAGGCCATATTGAGGGCGCTCAAAATATCAATTTTTTTTCCCCTACTTTTTTTGATGATATCAGTAAATTAGATAAAGATAAACCAGTGTATCTTTATTGCAATTCAGGTAAAAGAAGCGCCAAATGTGCCGAAAAAATGATTGAAATAGGATTTATTAAAATTTATGATTTAGAAGGCGGTTTTTCAAAATGGAAACACGAGGGTTTGGAAATCAAAAACTAGGCGGCAACTTACAATAATTAATAAACAAACATCTACTAAGTCTTAAATTTACCAAGATATCTTTTTCCTTCTTTTTTAATTATTAGAAGTTTAGCATTCGTTTTTTTATTTTATCTTTTTTTTTAGCGGTTCAACTTGTTATTTTTTTATATATAACCTTTTTATATATATTTATT
>NCDW01000055.1 GCA_002280395.1 Flavobacteriales bacterium 32-35-8 | reverse complement strand
AGCGGCTCCATCTTGCTATGCCAATATTATTGCCAATATTGAGAAATTTGATATCTGTTTGGGAACGGAATTTCCTGCTAAATTATTCAGTACAGATTATGAGAATAAGGGTGAAGTAAAGAAAAAAAATGTGCTTCAGTACCTTCAAAGCGTTGGTGATTACAAAATAGATACTTTGGTTACAGATCATTTGGACGATTTGCCTCTTATGAATATAGCACAAAATAATATTGTTTATAACCCAAACCAATTTACTGTGGAGGAATTAAGCAAAAGTGCTGTAACTTTTAAATCAAGGGTGTAAATAAATGCTGAAATGATTTAAGATCAATTTGTTGCTTATAAACAATATTAGTTTTAGATTGCCTGAAGAAATTACTCATTTTTCACTAATTTTGCATCACAAATAAAATACCAGCTTACTTTATAAATATGGCAAAATTTGAACTTAAATTACCAAAAATGGGAGAAAGTGTTGCAGAAGCAACCATCACATCATGGTTAAAAGAAGTTGGCGACACCATTGAATTAGATGAAGCAGTATTAGAAATAGCCACCGATAAAGTAGATAGTGAAGTGCCTAGTGAAGTAGAAGGTGTTTTAATTGAAAAACGCTTTCATATAGATGATGTGGTGCAAGTTGGCGATGTCATTGCCATTATTGAAACTGAAGGCGTTGTTGAACAAGAGCCTCCTTTGTCTTTTGAAGAACCAGAAGTTTTAGAAGCTGCCGAGCATGTTGCTCAAACCATACAAGTTGCTAAAGAAATAGTAACTCCCATAGTTTCAAGCGACGGACGATTTTATTCTCCCTTAGTAAAAAACATTGCAAAACAAGAAGGGATATCCCAACAAGAATTAGACACGATTTCTGGAACAGGTAAAGAAGGTCGTGTTACCAAAGATGATATTCTAGCATATATAGAAAATAAATCTAATGGTCAGAATACCTTCCAGAACAAGGTTGAAACTCCAATCCATCAAGATAAGGAAGTTGCCCTTGCAGAAACGTTTTCTGTTCAATCGGAAACTAAACCTGCTGTAAATGAAACTCTAGTAGCTAAAGATATTGTTTCAGAAATGCCTAAAGCTTCTCAAGCACCAATAATGTCAAGTGGTGAGGACGACATTATAGAGATGACCAGAATGGGGAAACTCATTTCACATCATATGATGGAATCCATTCAAACGTCTGCCCATGTGCAAAGTTTTATTGAGGCCGATGTGACAAAAATTTGGAACTGGAGAAATAAGGTTAAAGATGATTTCATGAAACGTACAGGTGAAAATTTAACGTTTACACCTATTTTTATGGAAGCTGTTGCTAAAGCACTTCGCGATTACCCCATGATGAATATTTCTGTCCAAGGTGATAAAATCATCAAAAAGAAGAATATCAATCTGGGTATGGCAGCATCGTTGTCAGATGGTAATTTAATAGTCCCTGTTATTAAAAATGCTGATCAGCTTAATTTGTTTGGCATGACAAAGCAGGTAAACGATCTGGCCAATCGTGCCAAAGCAGGTAAATTAAAACCAGATGATACCCAAGGTGGTACCTATACCGTAACCAATGTGGGCTCGTTTGGAAGTATTATGGGAACGCCCATCATCAATCAACCACAAGTCGGTATTTTGGCTCTGGGTGCCATAAGGAAAACACCAGCCGTCATTGAAACTGCCGAAGGTGATTTTATTGGTATTCGTTATAAAATGTTCTTGTCCCATTCTTATGACCATCGTGTGGTCAATGGTGCTCTTGGAGGTATGTTTGTAAAAGCCGTAAAAGATTATTTAGAGGCTTGGGATAGTAATAGGGAAATATAAATAACATTAAATTATATGCAAAATCTAACCCTTAAAACGGTTGGATTTTTTGTTTTCTACACTTTTCAATTTAGTATCTTTACACTTTTGTAACATATAGCTCATGCAACTCAATTTAACAAAACCCATCTGTTTTTTCGATTTAGAAACAACGGGTGTCAATATAACAACCGATAGAATTGTTGAAATTTCCGTTCTAAAAGTATTCCCAAATGGGAAGGAAGAACGTAAAACATGGTTGGTTAATCCACTGGTGCCTATTCCTAAGGAAGTTACAGCCATTCATGGTATTACGGATGCTGATGTAGCCGATAAGCCTTCATTTAAAGAAGTTGCCAAAGAGATTTATAATTTGATTAAGGATTCCGATTTGGCGGGTTTTAACTCCGACCGATTTGATATTCCATTGTTGGCTGAAGAAATGTTACGTGCTGAAGTGGATTTCGATATGAAAAACAGATTGTCCATTGATGTACAGACCATTTTTCATAAAATGGAACAACGTACTTTAAGTGCCGCCTATCAATTTTATTGCAATAAAGAATTGGAGGGCGCCCACGGTGCGGAAGCCGATACCAATGCGACTTACGAAGTTTTAAAAGCCCAAATAGAAAAATACAAAGAGATAGAGAATGACACCAAGTTTTTGGCAGAGTTCAGTACACGGAAACAATTTGCGGATTTTGCAGGATTTATAGGTTATAATAAAAAAGGGGAGGAATGCTTTACATTTGGTAAGCATAAAGGCAAATTGGTAACAGAAGTATTGGATGCTGAACCTGGTTATTTTGGGTGGTTGTTAAATGCCGATTTTCCACTATACACCAAAAAAGTATTGACAGCCATCAAACTAAGAAATTTCAATAATAAACTTGGTTAGTTTTGTCATTCCTGCGAAAGCAGGAATCCAAAATCTAATTTGTCTAACAAGTCTAAAAATCTAACACATCTAAAATGAAGATTATCTGCATCGGTAGAAATTACGCAGAACATATAAAAGAGTTGGAAAACGAAAAACCGACCGATCCTGTTATTTTTTTAAAACCGGACACAGCTATTTTGGTCAAAAAGCAACCTTTTTTTATACCTGATTTTTCAAATGATGTCCATCATGAGGTGGAGGTTTTGGTTAAGATTAACAAGATAGGAAAGCACATTGATAAAAAATTTGCCCATAAATATTATAACGAAATTGGATTGGGTGTCGATTTTACTGCTCGTGATCTACAAGCCAAATTAAAGGAAAAAGGCCTGCCTTGGGAAAAAGCAAAATCATTTGATGGTGCTGCTGTGATAGGCGATTGGATTCCAATTGAGGACATTAAGGATGTGAACGCCATTGAATTTTCTTTAAAAAAGAACGAAAATATTGTTCAAATCGGAAATACAAGCCATATGTTGTGGAAAATTGATGAATTAATAGAATATATTTCAAAATATTTCACATTAAAGATAGGAGATATTATATTTACGGGAACTCCTGCTGGTGTAGGCAAAGTTGAGGCAAATGATAAGCTTACAGGATTTTTAGAAGATAAAAAAATGTTTTCAATAACAGTTAAATAAATGGAACAACATTACAAATTATTCAGGGTACGTGAGTTGGCCGACAACGATGAGGAATTTATCGCTACGTTGGCTGCCGCATTTTTAGAGGAAGTTCCCGAAGATGCCGAGCGTTTAAAGAAAGCTGTGGCTGAAAAAGATTATCGTGAGGCATATCAAGCGGCACATAAAATGAAACCCACCGTAGATTTATTCGAGCTTGGCGTGCTAGCCACCTTAATTGAGGTTCAGGACTGGGGCAAATTCGAAAAAAGAGACATGGATATTAAGCCTCAACTGGATATTGTCATCGACGCTGTAGAAAAAGCCATTGACGAATTAAAATCTGATTTCAATTTATAATACCATGTTAGCCGAAATAATCACCATAGGCGATGAGCTTCTCATAGGTCAAGTTATTGACACAAATTCTGCTTTTATAGCTAAAGAACTCAACAAAATTGGTGTATCGGTGTATCAAATTACGTCTGTTCAAGACGATAAATCACATATTTTAACAGCATTTAAAGATGCTGAAAGTCGTGTAGATATCATCATCATTACAGGTGGTTTAGGACCGACAAAAGACGATATCACAAAAAAAACCATAGCAGAATATTTTAACGATACATTAATAATGGATGCGTCGGTGTTGGCAAATATTGAATCCATTTGGAAGCAATATGTGAGGCAGACATTATTGCAAGTAAATATCGACCAAGCATTGGTGCCTTCAAAAGCTACCGTTTTAATGAATACCTTAGGAACTGCTCCTGGGATGTGGATGGAGAAAAACAATAAGGTATTTATTTCTTTACCGGGCGTCCCTTTTGAAATGAAAGCTTTAATAAGTAACGAAGTGCTTCCCAGATTAAAAACTAAGTTTAAATGTCCTTTTATTTTACATAGAACTTTGTTAATTTATGGTTTGGGAGAAAGTACTTTGGCCGATAGAATAGCATCTTGGGAAGATGCGCTTCCAAAACACATTAAGTTAGCGTATTTGCCAGATTTAGGCAGGATGCGGTTGCGTTTATCAGCCAAAGGATTTGACGAAAAGCGAATTATAGCTGATGTTGAAAATGAAATTAACAAGGTATTGCCCTTGGTGAAAGATGAGTTTTTTGACTTTGATGATGACGATGAGTCTATTGAGCAGGCCATAGGACAAAAATTGACAGCCCTTGGAAGAACAATTGCCACGGCTGAAAGTTGTACGGGCGGAAAAATAGCCGAGCGCTTTGTTGCCAATTCTGGATCATCGGCCTATTTTAAAGGAAGCATTGTCAGTTACGCTACCGAGTCGAAAATAGACATTTTAGGTGTTTCCAAAGACGATATTGAAGAACATTCTGTTGTGAGTGCACAAGTGGCAGAATCTATGGCGCAACATGTTTTGAAAATGTTTAAATCAGATTATGCCATCGCAACTACAGGAAATGCTGGACCAACCAAAGGGGAATCGGATGAAGACGTTGGTACGGTTTTTATTGCCATTGCTACAAAAGACAAAGTATTTTCCCAGAAATTCATGTTCGGAAATATACGTTCTAAAGTCATTGATAAAGCCGCAAATAAAGCTTTTGAAATGCTATTAAAAGAAATTTTTAAAAATTGATAATAAATAGATTGTCATAAATTAAAGATTTTGTATATTTGCACCTCGTTTTTAAACAACAATATTTAAAGTTATATAATAATGTCAAGAGTTTGTGAACTTACCGGTAAGAAGGCAATGGTTGGAAACAACGTGTCTCATGCGATGAATAAAACTAAACGCAAATTTAATGCGAATTTAGTTAAGAAACGTTTTTACATTCCAGAAGAGGATAATTGGATAACTTTAAAGGTATCTACGTCGGCTTTAAAAACTATTAATAAAATAGGTATTACAGCAGCGATTAAAGATGCAAAATCTAAAGGTTTTTTAAAATAATAGCCGCATTTAACAAGTTAAGAAAACATGGCAAAAAAAGGTAGCAGAATACAAGTTATATTAGAATGTACTGAGCATAAAGAATCTGGACAACCAGGAACTTCAAGATACATTACCACTAAAAACAAAAAGAACACACCTGACAGAATGGAGATTAAAAAATTCAATCCTATTCTTAAACGTATGACCGTTCACAAAGAAATTAAATAATTAGAGGTTTTTTAAACTTCAAAACGTATTGAATCATGGCAAAGAAAGCAGTAGCATCGTTACAAACAGGATCAAAAAGATTATCAAAAGCTATCAAAATGGTAAGATCTCCAAAAACAGGAGCTTATACATTTGTTGAAGCTATTATGGCACCAGAATTAGTTGATAATTTCTTAAGCAAGAAATAATTTACTTCTTTATAGATATTTAAAAGCTGCTTTCTTTAAGAAAGCGGCTTTTGTTTTATATTTACATCCCGTTTAATGACAATTTTTCAGTAGATCATAATGGGCAAGAAAGTTGTTAAAATGTTTTGGGCGTTACCACAAGGGTCAGGCTTTCAGCTGTATCTTTTTTGTCTTTCCTGCTAATCCCGATAGCTATCGGGAAGGAATCCAAAAAAGGATGCCGCCTCAATCCTTAACGCATAAACAACTAAACAACAAACGACTAAACATTTCAAAAAATGAGTTTTTTTAAAAAAATATTTTCATCAGAAAAAAAAGAAACCCTGGATAAAGGACTGGAAAAGTCCAAATCCACTTTTTTTGGTAAATTAAGTAAAGCCGTTGCAGGAAAATCTAAAGTAGATGATGAGGTTTTAGATAATCTGGAAGAGATATTGGTATCTAGTGATGTAGGTGTAAACACAACGTTAAAAGTTATTGAACGCATTGAAGCCCGCGTTGCCAAAGATAAATATTTAGGAACCGACGAACTTAATCTAATCCTTCGCGAAGAAATCGCTGGTTTGCTTTCTGAAACGAATACAGGGGAAGATACCGAATTTACCATTCCATCAACTAAAAAGCCATATGTGATTATGGTTGTTGGCGTGAATGGCGTTGGTAAAACAACCACCATTGGCAAATTGGCATATCAATTTAAAAAGCAAGGACTGAATGTGGTACTTGGTGCGGCTGACACGTTTAGAGCGGCTGCCATCGATCAACTTCAAGTCTGGGCAGATAGAGTAGGTGTGCCGTTAGTAAAACAATCTATGGGTAGCGATCCCGCATCTGTGGCATTCGATACACTTAAAAGTGCCGTCACACAAAATGCCGATGTGGTGATTATTGATACCGCTGGGCGTTTGCACAATAAAGTGAACTTAATGAATGAGCTTACCAAAGTAAAACGCGTTATGCAAAAGGTAGTGGACGATGCGCCTCACGATGTTCTTTTGGTTTTAGATGGTTCTACCGGACAAAATGCGTTTGAGCAAGCCAAACAATTTACCGCAGCTACAGAAGTGACATCTTTAGCCGTTACAAAACTTGACGGTACCGCAAAAGGTGGTGTGGTGATTGGTATCTCAGACCAGTTTAAAATTCCCGTAAAATATATTGGCGTTGGTGAAGGCATTGAAGACCTTCAAGTATTCAACAAATTTGAGTTTGTAGATTCGTTTTTCAAATAAGTATTTTTGGCATTCCCGCGAAGGCGGGAATCCACTTTTAAAACATTTCAAGGTTTAATCAATCAACAAATTAATCTTTTCCCAAAGATTATTATCAAATTCCGTAGGGCCAAGTTCATCTTCCTCGCCGCTATCTCCCATACGCACGATTACCAGCCCTTTACTCGGGATGATGTATAATTTTTGGTCGAAAGCACCCAATCCCGCAATTAAGTCATCAGGCGCATTGGGGATTAATTTTCCTGTAAACAAGGTTTCAGAACCTGGGACTTTATAATTGCTTTTTCCATTCAACCAATATAAATACCCATAGGCTTTGTTTAAATCTTGTGACGTGGTGGTCATGTCCACAAAATAATCTTTGTCAGCTAGAATCGTTGTGCCATCCCAAACCCCTTCATTCAAATTTAATAATCCAAAACGTGCCATACTTCTGGCATTGCTGAAATAGAGATTCAAATAACTGCCGGTTTTAAACCAACTTCCAGACATACCGATTTTATCACGGATTTTGGCATTAAAATAATCCTTAAAATCTTGTCCTACCGCGCCAGTCACAATATTATCTAGCACCGTGTAAGCGCCTTGGTGATAATACCAAAACGTGTCTGGTTCGTTTTTATACAGAAGACATTCTGGGTCGGTGCAAAAGTTTTGGGCTACGGTATAATCGAGTCCGGTAGTCATTGTTAAATGGTTGCGCACGGTAATTTGTGATTCTTGTTCCAAGGTTAAAGAAGACCAGCCCGTACCCATATAATCTGAAGAGGGATTGTCAATAGACAAAAAACCTTCTTGCTGAGCAATCCCAACGGTAAAAGCGGTTAAGGTTTTGGCGGCGGAATTCCACGAATGCATACTTGATTGTTCAAAAGTCCCAAAATACTTTTCAACCACAATTTTTCCATCCTTCAAAATAATAAAAGCATCCGTGGTATTGGCTTCCAGAAAATCATAAAGCGGTTGTTCGGCACTGGCATTCCAGCCCACTTCGGCTATGGAAAGCGTTGCCCAAGCATTGGAATTGATGGGCGGAAAATAAAGTTCGTTAGGAGTTGGGTCTGGATCTACAGGATTATCGTTACTTGAACATCCAAAAAACAATCCAATTGTGAATATGATAAAGAAGGGCAACTTTCTCATAACGTAGGTTTTTGGTTTTACTCTATCAAATATATAAAAGGTTTATTAATAAATAGTTATAGGGTTAAAAAGTTGTGAGTTAATAGTTATGAGTTAAAAGTTCAAAAGTTATTTCAACTAAACGATAAGCAACAAAACACCATAAGTTTAAAGTTGATAGTTCAAAATTCAAAAGTTACTTCAGCTAAACGACAAACAACTAAACAAGAAACATCCAACTTCCAAAATTCCTAAATCATAAATCGTATATCGTAATTCGTAAATCATTATGTATCTTTGCACACTTATTAAAAAAGGCATGCGTACAAAATCTCTTAAGAAAAACCGAATTAATGTAGTAACCCTGGGCTGTAGTAAAAATGTTTACGATAGCGAGGTGCTGATGGGACAATTAAAAGCCAGTGGAAAAGATGTGGTTCATGAAGAAGAAGGGAATATTGTGGTGATTAATACCTGCGGATTTATCAATAACGCCAAGGAAGAAAGCATCAACACGATTTTGGAATACGTACAAAAAAAGGAAGATGGCGACGTGGATAAAGTATTTGTTACGGGGTGTTTGAGTGAACGTTACAAACCGGATTTGTTAAAGGAAATCCCGAATGTGGATGAGTATTTTGGAACCACTGAGCTTCCTGGATTACTGAAAGCCTTGGGTGCCGACTATAAACACGAACTGATTGGTGAGCGTTTAACCACCACGCCAAAAAATTATGCCTATTTAAAAATTGCCGAAGGTTGCGATCGCCCCTGTAGTTTTTGTGCCATTCCGTTAATGCGTGGTAAACACAAAAGTACGCCGATTGAAGATTTGGTGACCGAAGCTGAAAAATTAGCCGCCAAAGGGGTTAAGGAACTTATTTTAATCGCACAGGATTTAACCTATTATGGGTTGGATTTATATAAAAAACGCAACCTAGCCGAACTTTTGGAAGCTTTGGTAAAAGTTGAGGGGATTGAATGGATTCGTTTGCATTATGCCTTTCCAACGGGGTTTCCTATGGATGTGTTGGAGGTGATGAAGCGTGAGCCGAAAATATGCCATTATTTGGACATTCCATTACAACATATTTCAGATAGCGTTTTAAAAAGCATGCGTCGTGGCACCACCAAAGAAAAAACCACACAGTTGATTAAGGATTTTAGAGCCGCTGTGCCCAATATGACCATTAGAACCACCTTGATTGTGGGCTATCCGGGTGAAACCGAAGATGATTACCAAACCCTAAAACAATGGGTCAAGGAGATGCGTTTTGAGCGTTTGGGCTGTTTTACATACAGTCACGAAGAAAACACCCATGCCTATCATTTAGAAGACGATGTGCCAGAAGGCGTGAAGCAACAACGCGCCAACGAGATTATGGAAATTCAATCCCAGATTTCTTGGGAGTTGAACCAAGAAAAAATAGGCAACACCTTTAAAGTGGTTATTGATAGAAAAGAAGGCGGCTATTTTGTGGGAAGAACGGAATTTGATTCGCCCGATGTAGATAACGAAGTGCTTATTGATGCCAGCAAAATTTATTTAAAAACGGGTGAATTTACAACGGTAAAAATTACGGATGCTGCTGACTTCGACCTTTATGGCGAAGTTGTTTAAATATATTAAATTTTATCTGCCCAGCAGACAATTTTAATATAAAACCATTTCATATCTCATTTTATAAAGTAAATCAGCTAGGTTTCTGTCTTTTTTCACCAGAACCGCATTACTTATTCTCTGGTCAAGTAATAACGTCAAATAATCTGATAACTTATTGAAATCTTGATAATACATTGAAATAGCAGTAGAAACAGTGTAAACAATTTCATTTTTAAAATCTTCAATTGTTTGTTCAGAAATACCTTCTGATGATAGCTTCTTGTCTTTTTCTACCTCCTCCATTGATGTTGGCAAGCCTCCAAATCCCATTGATTTTGACATCTTAGAATGTCTAAAAGAGCTTTTAATTAAATCGGCAGAATCACAAGCAAGTAGAAATAAGTGTTGGTCTTTAAAAACACTCATTTCATTCAATTTGATAAATGATTTTTTTGGAAATGAGTCCAAACATTCACCACCATATAATTGATTAGATTGTCCGTGTCCCAAAAAAAGAACTCGTGAATTTCGTTCAAGATTAGAAATTATATCAAATGTTCTAGAATAAGATTCATCATTAGGGTGAATTTCATAAACATTACAATTATTGCCATAATTTTTAAGCTTTGTAATTATATCAAACAAAAATTGAGTAGACGGATCTATGGAAATAATTATTTGAATCACTCCTTTGGGAAATTATTAAGTTCAATTAAATGGGCAACCGTTAACTCAACTAAATGTTTTTGAAATTCA
>NCDW01000054.1 GCA_002280395.1 Flavobacteriales bacterium 32-35-8 | reverse complement strand
TAAAGGAAGTCTGGGAAAACTGTCCAATACATTGGAAACGATGTTGTTGTGGGAAAGCATCACGCCTTTTGGTTTCCCGGTGGTGCCCGACGTGTAAATAATCGTTGCTATATCAAATGATTTTACGGTATCTTTTAGTGCCTCAACTTCGGGCTGGTTGCTTTCGTCCTTTCCGAGCATCAATACTTCTTCCCAACTTTTGCAGCCATCAATTTCTTCAAAAGAATATATTTCTTTTAGCGAAGGCGCTTTTTTTTGGGCTGAGATAGCTTTGACATAAAGTTCTTTATCAGACAAAAAACAATAAATTGCTTCGGAATGGTTGAAAATATATTCATATTCGTCTTTAGAAATTGTTGGATAAATTGGAATGCTGATGGCTCCCAATTGCATAATCCCAATATCTAAAATATTCCATTCAGTTCTATTTGAAGAAGAAATGACGGCAATTTTATCATTTGGTTTTACACCTAAACGTAATAACCCACGGCTTATGGCATTGGCTTTATTTATAAACTCTTGTGTGGACACAGATTGCCACTCACCATCGTATTTCGTGCTGAATGCCCTTTCCAAATTATAAGTTTTTAACTGATAATATGGGAAATCAAAAATTCTATTAATTTCTGCCATTTAGTTTTATATATAAGTTCTTGTAATGCAAAGTATGAAATTAAAAACGATTTTCAAATTAGCAAATTAAAAGCAATTTTCTTGCCTATTCATAAATTTAAAGGTTGTTTCTATTTAAACCTAAAGCGACTATTATAGATAACATGATTTAAGTCATTGAATTTCAAGTTTCAGAGGTGTATTTTAGAGTTATAATTTGAATTATGAATCAATAAAAACATAGATTATGGAACTATTGGAAAAAGCAAAAACCAGAGTTTTTAGATTTGGGAACAAATCTGCCGATGGTAATAGTAAAATGAAAAATCTGCTAGGAGGTAAAGGTGCCAATTTAGCAGAAATGAGTGCTATTGGAATTCCTGTGCCTCCAGGTTTTACAATTACAACCGATGTTTGTGCCGAATATAATTTATTGGGGGAAGCATTGGTTATCAATAATTTAAAATTGGAAGTTGAAGAATCTATAGCGAATATTGAGTCACTAATGGGAGCAAAGTTTGGAGATAAGAAAAACCCATTGTTGGTATCGGTACGTTCTGGAGCACGGGCCTCCATGCCGGGAATGATGGATACCGTTTTAAACCTTGGAATAAATGACGAAGTTGTTGAGGGTTTAGCCAAAAAAGCGGATAATGAACATTTTGCTTGGGACTCCTATCGTCGCTTTATTCAAATGTATGGTGGTGTGGTTTTAGGAATGAAACCAGAATCTAAAGAAAGTATGGATCCCTTCGAAGAAATCATGGATCACCTAAAAGAAAAGAGAGGGATTCGTTTAGATACGGAATTCTCTGTTCAAGATTTAAAGGATTTGGTATATGATTTTAAAGATGCTGTTAAAAAACAAACAGGCCGTAACTTTCCAACCGACCCTTGGGAACAATTATGGGGAGCTATTATAGCGGTTTTTAATAGTTGGAATGGAGAGCGTGCCATGTACTACAGAAAAATGCATGGCTACCCAGAAGAATGGGGAACAGCCGTTAATGTACAAGCCATGGTGTATGGTAATATGGGCGATAATTCGGCCACAGGTGTTTGTTTTACGCGTGATGCCGGTACGGGTGAAAATGTTTTTAATGGTGAATATTTGGTAAATGCCCAAGGAGAAGATGTGGTAGCGGGTATTAGAACACCACAACAAATTACAAAATTAGGGTCTTTACGTTGGGCTGAATTGGCTAGAATTGATGAAGAGGTTAGAGCCAGAGAGTATCCGTCACTTGAAGAATTGATGCCAAGGATTTTTGATGAATTGGTTGGCTATCAACAAATTTTAGAGAAACATTATAGGGATATGCAAGATATGGAGTTTACCATTCAAGATGGAAAACTTTGGATTCTTCAAACGCGAAACGGTAAGCGAACTGGGGCTGCAATGGTTAAAATTGCAGTTGATTTATTGGAAGAAGGTTTGATAACAGAGGAAGAAGCTTTGTTGAGAATGGAACCTAATAAATTAGATGAATTATTACATCCCATTTTTGATCCAGAAGCCTTAAAGAGTGCTCACGTCATCGCACAAGGTTTACCTGCATCTCCTGGTGCAGCTACTGGTAAAATTGTATTTTTCGCTGATGAAGCCAATAAATTCAAAAATAGCATCCTAGTACGTATTGAAACATCGCCAGAAGATCTTGAGGGAATGAATATTGCCAAAGGAATCTTAACAGCTCGGGGCGGTATGACATCCCATGCAGCTGTGGTTGCTAGAGGTATGGGCAAATGTTGTATCTCTGGTGCAGGGGCTTTAAAAATCAACTATAAAGACAGAACACTTACTGTAGGGGAGCATGAATATCATGAAGGTGATTGGATTTCTTTAAATGGTTCAACGGGCAATATTATTGAAGGGAAAGTAGCTACCATAGAGCCAGAATTGACAGGTGAGTTTGCTAAAATAATGAAGTTAGCAGATAAATACGCTATTATGCAAGTAAGGACCAATGCAGATACACCAAATGACGCTAGAATAGCTAGAGGTTTTGGTGCTCAAGGTATTGGCTTAACGAGAACGGAACATATGTTTTTTGAAGTGGATAGGATTAAAGCCATGCGAGAGATGATTTTGGCAGATACAGTAAAAGGTAGAAAACAAGCATTGAATGGATTGTTACCTATGCAACGCTCCGACTTTGAAGGTATTTTTGAAGCTATGGAAGGTTTTCCGGTGACTATTCGTCTGTTGGATCCACCTTTACATGAGTTTGTTCCTCATCAATTGGCAACTCAAAAAGAACTTGCAGATGAAATGCATATTTCATTAATGGCAGTGAAAAATAAAGTCGCCGAACTGGAAGAGTTTAACCCCATGCTAGGACATCGAGGTTGTAGGTTAGGAAATACTTACCCAGAGATTACGGAAATGCAAACACGTGCCATCATTGAAGCCACGTTAAACCTAAAAGCTAAAGGGATTATTAGTAAGCCGGAAATTATGGTACCATTAGTAGGTACGCTTAAAGAATTTGAAATGCAAGAACAAATAATCAGGAATACTGCAAAAACGGTTTTTGAAGAGAGACATGACACCATAGATTATTTAGTTGGAACCATGATTGAAATTCCAAGAGCAACCTTGGTGGCGGATAAGATTGCCCAAAAAGCCGATTTCTTTTCTTTTGGAACCAATGATTTAACTCAGATGACTTTTGGTTATTCCCGTGATGATGCCGGTAAATTCCTGCCAATTTATATCGAAAAAGGCATTTTGAAAGTAGATCCTTTTGAAGTTTTAGACCAAGAAGGTGTTGGTGAATTGATTAAAATGGCAACCGAAAGGGGAAGAAGCGTTAAGCCAAATTTAAAAGTTGGTATTTGTGGTGAACATGGCGGAGAACCAAGCTCCATTGAATTCTGCTATAAAACAGGAATGAATTATGTAAGTTGTTCTCCTTTTAGGGTTCCCATAGCGAGATTGGTTTCAGCACAGGCTGTAATTAAAGAAACCAGATAGTATTAATATTTTTTTCATAATTAAAAAGCCCAGGTAATTATAAATTATCTGGGCTTTTTTTAAACAAGATTATTTATTTTCAATCCATTTTCTGGCATTTACAAACGCTTCAAGCCAAGGCGACACGTCGTCGTTTCTGTTTTCTGGATAATAAGCCCAGTTCCATTGGAAAGTAGAACGCTCAATGTGTGGCATGGTTACTAAGTGTCTACCTGTTTTATCACACATCATGGCCGTATTAAAATCGGAGCCATTCGGATTGTGTGGATATTCAGCATAACCATATTTTGCAACAATATTGTATTTGTCTTCAGAATATGGTAATTTAAACTTTCCTTCACCGTGTGAAATCCAAACCCCTAAAGTAGAACCAGCAAGTGTTGAAAGCATCACGGAATTATTTTCTTGGATTTTTACAGAAGTAAATCCGCTTTCGTGTTTATGCGAATCGTTATGATGCATTTTTCCGTGAATATCATGTTCTGGATTTATAAGATCTAATTCCATCCACAACTGGCAACCGTTACAAATACCAACAGACAGCGTATCTTCTCTTTTGAAGAAATCCTGAATGACTTTATTTGCTTTGTCGTTGTATTTAATGGCACCAGCCCAACCTTTGGCAGAACCAAGAACATCTGAATTTGAGAAACCACCAACCGCTCCTAAAAACTGAATATCTTCCAAAGTTTCACGACCAGAAATTAAATCGGTCATGTGCACGTCTTTCACATCAAAACCAGCTAAATACATGGCGTTTGCCATTTCCCGTTCACTGTTGCTGCCTTTTTCGCGGAGGATGGCGGCTTTCGGACGATTCTGTGTTGGGTCAAGTCGTGACTTGACTGTGCCTGTAAAATGTTTCGGGAAAATATATTTTAGCGGTTGATGTTTATAATTATCAAATCGCGCTTGTGCTAAATTATTAGCGGTTTGTTTTTGGTCTAAAAGGAACGATGTTTTATACCAAACATCACGTAATTCTGAAATATTTAAATTGAAATGAGTCGTATTGTTTTTGATGCTTAATTGATTGCTTTCAGTTACTTTTCCAATGTTGAAAAACGCAATATTTGCTTCAGATAAAACAGATTCAATAGATGCGTTTTTAGACTGAATCACAATACCTGCATTTTCAGAAAATAATAGTTTTATGGAATCTTGTTCAGCTAAATCAGAAAGATTTAATTCTGCACCAAGATTATTATCAGCAAAACACATTTCCAATAAAGTAGTAATCAATCCGCCCGAAGCGACATCATGTCCCGCAACAATTTGATTGTCTTTTATTAATTTCTGAATCGTATTGAATACATTTTTTACGTAAGCAGCACTTTTTACAGTGGGCGCATCATTGCCTATTTTGTTTAATATTTGGGCAAACGAGCTTCCGCCTAATTTAAAATCGTCTTGAGAAATATTAATATAATAAATACTGTCTGCATTTCTTTTTAAAACAGGCTCAACCACTTTAGTAATATCGTTACAGTTTCCAGCTGCGGAAATAATAACCGTTCCAGGAGCAATCACGTCCTCATTAGGATATTTTTGCTTCATAGATAAGGAATCTTTTCCTGTCGGAACATTAATGCCTAAATCAATTGCAAATTCCGAAACGGCTTTAACGGCTTCATACAAACGGGCATCTTCACCTTCGTTTTTACACGGCCACATCCAGTTTGCGGATAGGGAAACGGATTTCAATTCGTCTTTTAACGGTGCCCAAATAATATTGGTTAAGGCTTCAGTAATAGCATTTCTACTTCCTGCTACGGGATTAATTAATCCAGAAATAGGCGAGTGGCCAATCGAGGTCGCAATACCTTCTTTTCCTTTATAATCCAGAGCCATGACGCCTACGTTATTTAAAGGTAATTGCAACGGTCCGGCACATTGTTGTTTAGCCACTTTTCCACCGACACAACGGTCGACTTTATTGGTTAACCAATCTTTACAAGCCACTGCTTCCAATTGTAAAACTTGCTCTAAATAGTCATGAAACTTATTGGAATCATAGGTAACTTCATCATAATTTCTTTCAACCGTTTTATCGGTCATGATGGTTTTTGGCGAACTACCAAACATGTCTTCCATGGCTAAATCCATGGGTTTGTGGCCATTGGTTTTAGATTCAAATGTAAAACGATCATCGCCCGTAACGTCACCAACGGTGTACATAGGCGAACGTTCCCTATCGGCAATACGTTGTAATATATCCACATGGTTTTTATCAATCACCAAGCCCATACGTTCTTGTGATTCGTTACCGATAATTTCTTTGTCTGAAAGCGTTGGGTCGCCAACAGGTAAGGCATCTAAATCGATGTTTCCACCCGTAGCTTCCACCAATTCACTTAAACAATTTAAATGGCCTCCAGCACCGTGATCATGAATGGAAACAATGAAATTTTCATCACTTTCTACCATCCCACGAATGGCATTTGCAGCACGTTTTTGCATTTCTGGATTGGAGCGTTGCACGGCATTTAATTCAATTCCGGAAGCAAAAGCCCCCGTATCCGCACTAGAAACGGCAGCGCCTCCCATACCAATTCGGTAGTTTTCACCACCTAGAATCACTATTTTATCACCTGTTTGTGGTGTGCTTTTTAGAGCTTGGTCTTTTTTGCCATAACCAATACCACCGGCTTGCATGATGACTTTATCGAAACCAAGTTTGCGCCCTTCGACGAAGCCTGTGCTGAGCGAAGACGAAGTACTCAGGGTGACATCATTTTTTTCATCATGTTCAAAGGTTAGTACCGAACCACAAATTAATGGTTGTCCGAATTTGTTTCCAAAATCCGATGCGCCATTAGATGCTTTAATCAAAATATCCATAGGGGTTTGGTATAACCAATTGCGTTCTGGAAAGGCTTTTTCCCATGGACGATTTTTTTCTAATCTGGAATAAGACGTCATATAAACAGCAGTTCCAGCAAGAGGCAACGAGCCTTTTCCACCAGCCAATCTATCACGGATTTCACCACCAGCACCGGTTGCTGCTCCATTGAAAGGCTCTACTGTTGTTGGGAAATTATGGGTTTCAGCTTTTAGGGAAATAACAGAATCAAAATCCTTTATTTCGTAAAAATCTGGTTTGTCGGCCGACTTTGGTGCAAATTGTTCCACTTTTGGGCCTTCAATAAACGCGACATTATCTTTATAGGCTGAAACGATGGAATTTGGGTTTGTTTCAGATGTTTTTCTGATTAATTTGAAAAGCGAGGTTGGCTTTTCATCACCATCAATCACAAACGTACCATTGAAAATTTTATGTCGACAATGTTCTGAATTTACTTGCGAAAATCCAAAGACTTCAGAATCTGTTAATGGTCGCCCGATTTTTTTTGAAACGCCTTCCAAATAACTCACTTCTTCGTCGCTTAATGATAAGCCTTCTTTTTTATTGTAAGCTGAAATATCGTCGATATTTAGAATCGGCTCAGGCTTGATATTTATAGTAAATGATTCTTGATTTAATCCGTTGAATTTCTCAGAAATCATCGGGTCGTAATCCTTAAAATCTTTTGAAACGGCTTGAAATTCCTCTATACGAATGATGCCAGAAATCCCCATATTTTGGGTGATTTCAACAGCATTGGTACTCCAAGGTGTTATCATGGCGGCTCTGGGGCCAACAAAAAAAGCATCGAGGGATGCTTGTTCTATTTTTGGCTGGTTGCCAAATAACCACACTAATTTCGTTATGGTTTCGGTTGATAATTCTTTTGTTGCTTGAACAGCAAATACTTTGCTGGTTACGTTTCCAAAGAAATGAATCATTATGTGTTTGTTTTGTTGCGTTTAATAAAGTGCAAATTTACTTTTTTTAAGTCTAATTTGTTGTAAATATACCGTTGAAAATTTATAGTTATTCACGTTGTTATTAACTATAAAAAAAGCGACTCTAAAGTCGCTTATGTGTTATTCCTTCCTCTCCAACAAAGCCATATAAAATCCATCAAAACCCGATTGATGTGATAATACTTTTTTATCCTTTAAAAGCGTAAAGTTTTTTCCTGCTTCCGATTTTAAAAAGGTCTTCACTTGTTCTTGGTTTTCCGATGGTAAAATGGAGCAGGTTGCGTAGACCAATTGTCCACCCACCTTTACTATTCTGGAATATTGTTGTAAAATATCCTGTTGGGTTGTTTTTATTTTTTCAATAAAATCGGGTTGTAATTTCCATTTGGCATCCGGATTTCTACGCAATACTCCCAATCCAGAACACGGTGCATCAATCAGCACTCGGTCTGCTTTATCATATAATTTTTTAATGACCTTGGTAGAATCAATGGCACGGGTTTCAATGTTGTGGGCACTGTTTCGTTTGGCACGACGTTTTAATTCATGGAGTTTGTTTTCGTAAATATCAAGTGCAATAATTTGTCCTTTGTTTTCCATTAAAGAGGCAATATGCAATGTTTTTCCACCCGCACCTGCACAAGCATCTACCACGCGCATACCCGGTTGTACATTTAAAAATTCAGCCACCAATTGAGACGATGCATCTTGAACTTCAAACAAGCCGTTCGTAAAAGCCTCCGTAGTAAATACATTGGCACGTTCTTTAAGTTTCAATGCGTGTGGATAATCGGGAAGAAACTCAGTTTCAAATCCTAAATCAAATAACTCTTCCTGTAATTTTTCTTTGGTTGTTTTTAGGGTGTTGACTCTTAAAATAACATCTGCTTGTTCGTTTAAGGCTTCTATTTCCTTGCTCCAAACTTTATCGCCAAGTTCTTTTGCGCCAAGCTCATCTATCCAATCGGGGATGGATTCCTTAAATTTTCTAATTTTGGACAATTCATCAAAACGACCTTTTATTTTACGCGTTGGCGTGTCTTCAAAATATTTCCAATCGGGCAATTTAATGCCTTTTAAAGTGGCCCAAACGGCAAACATGCGCCACAGATTATCCCTGTCAAAAGGTTCTTTAACTTCAGCGATTTCAGCATATAAACGTTTCCAACGTACAATATCATAGGTGGTTTCCGCAACAAAGGCACGGTCGCGCGCGCCCCAACGTTTATCGCGTTTTAATAATTGTTGAATCACTTTATCGGCATAATGGCCTTCATTGAAGATTAACGTTAATCCGTCAATAACCGAAAAGCATAAATTTCTGTGTAATCGCATGGTTTGTAAATAAGGCTGCAAAGTTAAGCTAAATGCCACGAATACACGAATGTTTTTATTATTTGAATGATTAGACTTATCTTTCTTGAAAATTTGTGTTCATGAAACAGTTTTGGATTTTTTGGATAGGTGTCGCTTTTTTGTTTTCCTGTGGAACTAAGGAAACATTTACACCACGTAACTTTAATACGATTGAAATTGAAACCATGTATTCAGATTCATTATTAAGCATTCGTGCCATTGATATTTTAAATGATGGAAGTCTGGCTTTTGCTGCTAACGAAGGTGTTTTCGGATTGTACAATCCTAGAAAAAACATGTGGCAAACATCGGTTCAAACCTATGATACGTTGAATTTAGAATTTAGAGCCGTGGCTCATACGGCAAGCGATTTTTTCATGTTGAGTATTGAGAATCCAGCCTTGTTATACAAAACAGGTGATCAAGGGAAAATGGAATTGGTTTATGAAGAACATAACGAAGGTGTTTTTTATGATGCCATGGTGTTTTGGAATGACAATGAAGGTATTGCGGTAGGCGATAGCATGAACGGATGTTTATCAATTATTATAACCCGTGACGGCGGACATACTTGGAAGAAAACAGCGTGTGACAATCTTCCAAAAGCAGAAGCGGGTGAAGGTGCCTTTGCTGCTAGTAATACCAATATAAAAATTATAGGAAACAAAACATGGGTAGGAACCACCGCTGGTAATATTTATATGTCTGAAGACAAAGGATTGACTTGGAATGTTGTAAAAACACCTATTGTAAATGCGAAACCTACTGAAGGTATCTATTCCATTGATTTTTATGATGAACTTAACGGATTTGCCATTGGTGGCGATTATACCAATCCGGATGCGAATGCTGCCAATAAAATAAAAACTTCTGATGGTGGAAAATCATGGCAGTTGGTTGCTGAAAATCAAAATCCGGGTTATAGCAGTTGTGTTCAATATTTACCAAATTCGAATGCTAAGGAATTGGTGGCGGTTGGATTAAAAGGTATTGATTTTAGTAACGATTCTGGAGCAACATGGAAACATTTAAGCGATGAGCCTTTTTACACGATTCGATTTCTAAATGATAGTGTGGCTTATGCAGCGGGAGCCAAAAGAATTTCAAAACTTACGTTTCGTGAATAAGTTAGTTTAACAAAAAAGGGACGTTTAAAACGTCCCTTTTCTTATCTGTTATTGTTTTCTCTTCGTCGCTTATTAAATTCTTCAAGCATTTTTCTGTTGAAGTCTTCTTCCGCAGTTTTTAAAGCTAAAATCTTTTTTGCTGGAATGATGCTTCGTAGCTTTTTTATTAATTTAACGTCTTCAGCATGTATTTTACCTTCTATTTCAACAGCCCTATTTAAAAGTTCATTGGCTTTTTCATCTGAAATGGAAGCATAATTTTGTCTAATTTCATGAACCACTTTTCGAAACTCGTTAAATTTTAGGTTGCTAACAGTGTCGTCATAAGCATTGTACACAGGCCAAAATTGTTGCGCTTCTTTTTCGGTTAAATTCAGTTTTTCGGTTATAAAAGCAATTTTAAGGCTTTTAATTTTATTTTCTTGAGCAAATATGCTTAGTGAAAAGCACAAGGCTAAAGTGATGATAATGGTTTTCATTTTTATTTATTTTTTATTCTGAAAAGTAATCTTCAACATCTATGTTGTTTAAGATGTAATTTTCCATGTTTTCTTCAGAGAAATTATGCTCAATGAAAT
>NCDW01000301.1 GCA_002280395.1 Flavobacteriales bacterium 32-35-8 | reverse complement strand
TACGTTTATTATCGTTTTTTAAAATCGGGAATTGCTTTTCTAATAATATGCCCTGTACAAAAGCAACATCCACATGGTTTGTGCCTTTTAAAATATTCAAATAGAGCATGGGCTTTTTATGGCAATTATAAAACGGGATTTTATAACTAAAGCGCTCTTCAACTTCTGGAAGTGTATTTAAAATAATACTTCTAACATAAAGCATGATAGATTGGTATGGTTCTTTCTGATTGAGAAAATATTGCTCTACGGGTTTCAAATTCAGACTTAATTTTAATTATTTCAAACTTAAAAAAAATTATGTTGTAAAATTGAAAAATATATATTTACTTTGCATTTCAAAGTACTTTAACATGGAATCAAAAGATTATTTAAAAGACCTCAACGAGATTAAAGATTTAATGAACAAATCGTCTCGCTTTATTTCATTAAGTGGGTTGTCAGGCATATTGGCAGGGACTTATGCACTCATTGGTGCCACTATTGCCTATTGGTTGGTTACGGAATATAGTTACGGAACTTTAACTCTTGATGGCTACATTTTTAGACTTTGTGTGCTAATATTATTGTTAGTGGCCTTTTTAAGTGCTATTACGGGCATTTATTTAACAACCAAAAAAGCAAAGAAAAATGGCGTTAAAATTTGGGATGCCACATCAAAGCGGTTGATTATTAATTTTTTGATTCCGTTAATTGTGGGCGGACTCTATATTCTAATCATTTTAGACCAACAAAAATATGGTCAATCTGGAGCCTTAATGCTTATATTTTACGGTTTAGCATTAGTTAATGCCTCAAAATACAGCATTGGTGATATTAGATATTTGGGTTATATCCAAATAATTTTAGGGCTAATCTGTGCCATGCTTCCGGGATATGGATTTTGGCTTTGGGTCATTGGTTTCGGAATCATGCATATTATTTACGGCACTTGGATGCATTTTAAATATGACACTAAATAATTTATTACTATGATTTTAATAAACAAAAGATTATTCGCTATTATAAGCACTGTTGTGCTTTTACTTTTAATACCGCTTGTTGCTATGCTATTTACTAATGAAGTAAACTGGACTATTGGAGATTTTATAGTAGCTGGAATTTTGTTATTAAGTACAGGTCTAGCTATAGAACTTGTTCTGAGGAAAGTAAACAAAAAACAAAATCGATTCGTTTTGTTATTCGTTATTTTAGCCCTGTTATTTGTTACATGGGTTGAACTTGCGGTTGGCATATTTGGAACGCCTTTCGCTGGAAGTTAAAAAATTATGAGCATTATAAACAATATTAATAAAGTATTTGATCACCGTATTAGATTAGGCATCATGTCTGTTTTGATGGTGAATGAGTACGCCGATTTTAATATGCTGAAAGAATTACTAGATGTTACAGATGGCAATTTGGCAAGCCACACCAAAGCATTGGAAGCGGCCGACTATATTAAGGTTGAAAAACAATTTATTGGCAGAAAACCTAACACGCGTTACAGTTGCACAAAACTTGGTGAATTGGAATTTAAAAAACATATTGAAGCACTCGAAAAAATAATAAATAAACACTAACATTTTTTTAATCTTTTACTTTGAAATACAAAGTACTTTAAAACTATAATCATGGAAAGCACAAACACGCCACAGCAAAACAAATTTGGAAATTGGTTAAAAAAATCCATCACAGCAAGAATGCTAATGATTGGATTTCTAATTATTATTTTATTGATTCCACTATCATTTATTGAGAGTTTAATTCGTGAACGTTCCTTAAGAAAAGAAACAGCTTTAAGTGAAATAAACCAACAATGGGGCAACGAATTACTCATTTATGGCCCTATTCTTGAAATTCCATACAAAACCTTTACAGAAAAAACGGTAACTGATAGAACAACCAAAAGCGTTTATACCGAAACTATTGAAAAAACTATTCCCACAACAAATACTACGCCTAAGTCCGCAAGTTCTACCTAATATTATTTGGGACAAAGTGAAATTAATCATTCAATCTTCCAATGTTAAAGGTGTTTATGGTGCCGAAGTGTCATTTTTAAATAAAAACTATCCCATAACATCTAAGTACAATAAATCGAAAATTGATAATCCACTACAGTTATCATTACATGCCTTGGAGACTAAACATCTTGACAAAATCGACACTTCTAACATTAGCAATATGTCCTTTAATATAGATTTAAAAATTAAGGGAAGCGAACAAATACGTTTTGTTCCTGTTGGAAAAACCACGGAAGCACAAATAACCTCCAATTGGAAAACAGCAAACTTTATTGGAGAATTTTTGCCTTATAATGACAATAAGATAAAAGAAAATGGTTTTGATGCCAAATGGAAAATCCTAGAAATTAATAGGCCTTTTTCTCAAGAATATAATAATTCCATACCCGATTTAACCGAATTCGCTTCCGGTGTTAATTTTATGATTCCTGTAGACGAATACCAAAAAAGTGAACGTTCTGCAAAATATGGCTTTTTGGTTATTGCATTAACTTTCTTGATTTTCTTTTTAATTCAGACTTTAAGTAAAATAGACATTCATCCGTTTCAATATTTAATGATTGGTCTAGCCCTTACCATGTTTTACACCTTATTGGTTTCCATTTCAGAACACAGCAATTTTTTAAAAGCGTATTTAATTGCAGGCATTTCGGTGATTGTTCTCATTACTTTATATTCAAAATCTATATTAAAAACATTTAAGTTCCCGGTATTTATAGGACTTTCATTAACAGCTTTATACACCTTTATTTATGTGATTATTCAGTTGGAAAACTATGCGCTTATAGTAGGTAGCATTGGTCTGTTTTTAATCTTGGCCATTGTCATGTATGTATCTAGAAAAATAGATTGGAATAACGGTTAATTTATTGGTTAGTTGTGTGTTAGCCTCACTCCGATTCTCTTATTAGATAAGAGTGAGGTTTAATACTAATTTTAAAATACGAGTTAAAGTAACAATGACATTATGCCACTAAAATTCAACAAAACATACACCCTGCTTTTCATTTCAATTTTACTTATTGAAATACTTATAGCAAAATTTTTAACCCAAGGTTTTATAAGATACACCTTTGGTGATTATCTAGTAGTCATTTTAATCTACTGCTTTTTGAAAAGTTTCATAAATTTGAATTCTTTTTATGTTTCTATTTCTGTATTACTCTTTGCGTATAGTATAGAATTTTTACAACTGATAAATCTACTCAATATACTAAGTCTAGAAAATAATCATTTAGCAAAACTCATTTTAGGAAGCACATTTCACATATCAGATTTGGCTGCTTATACACTTGGTATGATTACCGTTTTAATTATGGAATATAAAATTTACAAACTATGGATTGCTTAAAACAATTATTATTCTGCTATTAGTTTTACGCTATCGAACAACTTGTTACAAGTTATTCAATAGCTTTTACTGACAACATGGGATTGGAATAATTTTTGTTGTATTTGTACATACGCAGCAAAATCTGAAAGTTTTTGGTATCTTTGCTGCCCACGTTAAGTCCCGGCAGCTATCGGGATTAGCAGTAATTAATTGGGGTCGACTGGTTTTGACAGCGAGATTAATTGAATGGTAAGCACGTCGTGTAATGACTTTGAAACACGTAAAAGGCTAGGTCAAAATTTAAACGGCGAGAATAACTACGCTTTAGCTGCTTAATCTGAATAAAGTAAGATAAGCCTCGGCACACAAGGTGTGCAAGCTAAATGTCTCCTGAAAGCCTTGGTTAACGGCGTTCTTTTGTGAGGCATCGTAAAAGTTAACATAGATGGTGTGGTGCTTTGACGCACTTTCGAAATTAAAAAGCTAAGTTATAAATAGGTTGTCTTTAACCAGTTTATAATCGAAAAAACAAGAAAAGAATACACGTGTAGAAAGCCTTTTGGTTACTTGTTTGGACGAGAGTTCGATTCTCTCCGACTCCACTTTTTGAACATTAAAACAAAGTCCTGTAAACATACTTGTTTACAGGATTTTGCATTTTTATTGATTCCCTATTTTTCTGCTTTCTCAGTTCTAAATTTTAGAATGTTAAAAATTGGCCAATTACAAGGTCTATGGAGTAAAATCTCATATAGTTAATTCTATTTAAAACAAATAACTCCTTTTAAATTCTATATAAACCCTAT
>NCDW01000053.1 GCA_002280395.1 Flavobacteriales bacterium 32-35-8 | reverse complement strand
TTAATGGACAACCAAATCATAAGCCAATCTTAATTTATTTACAATAATCTCAATTTCTTCTTCGCTTAAATCCCCAAATCCGAAACGGATACAACAGGTATTTTTATCTTGGTAAAGAATGGTTTTCGGGAGAAATAAATCATTTTTCTGAGCTTGTTCCGCCAATTTAACTAAAGATATGTGTGGTTCAAAACGTAACCATAATGCTAAACCTCCCGATGGTTTTTCCCAAAACACATGTTGTTTAAAATGTTCAGCAAGGGAATCACATAAAAAATCACGTCTTTGTTTGTAAATCAAGACATTTTTCTTGATTAATCGGTGTATTTCGCCTTCATAAATCAATTCAGATAACATTTGTTCTTGAATTAAATCGCCTTGTCTATCTAATATTTTTAAATAGTTTTTTGCTTCTGAAATTAAATTCTCTGGCGCTATAACAAACCCTGTTTGAAAACTGGGAAACAAAGATTGCCCCAGTTTACCCAAATAAATAATAACCCCATTGGCATCGGAGCTTGCCATAGGCAACATGGCAGATCCATCAAACTGAAAATCATAATCATAATCGTCTTCAATAATGGCAAACTGATACTCTTTAGCGAGTTGCATCAATTGTAATCGGCGTTCGGCACTAAGCGTGCTCGTAGTTGGGTAATGCCTATGGGCACACACATAAATGCAACGAATGGTACGTTTTGTAAAATGTTTTCTAATATATTCAACGTCTATACCGTGGCCATCTATGGGGATGGTTCTAATCATAGCCCCCGATTGCTGAAAAATCATATTAGCCGCATAATTACTTAAGTTACCAACCAAAACAACATCATTGGGTTTTAAGAGCAATTGGGAAACAATATATAAACTCATTTCCGTACTTCTGGTGCTCATTAAATTTGGGGGCTTTATATGAAACCCGCGTGTCGCATTTAAGTAATTACATAACTGAATTTCAAAAGTGGAATGCGAAGATAATGAGGTTTGATTCCAATTCGGAATTAACGATTTTCGTTTCATGGAAGCACTGTACCATTTTGAAAATTGGTGCGTAGGATGCAATCTCAAATCGGGTTGACCATCATTAATGCTATATTTATTTTGATTCAATTCTCGTGTCGGGGCCAAATTAAAAGAAGATTGAAACGGAAAACCTGTAGTTATGGAATAGTCATGTACTTGATCTACGTGTTGCGATGTTGCTTTAATAGCAACCGTTTTTTGCTCTGGAACCAACACACATGTTCCTTTGTTTGGTATAATTTCCACCCAACCTTGTGAAGCGAGTTCATCATAAATAGCAACAACCGTATTTCTATTAATTTTAAATAATTCGCTAAATGTGCGAGTTCCAGGTAACCAAGTACCTTCCGTTAAATAACCGCGTTGAATGGCATTAATAATTTGCTGCGCCGCTTGAATATATATCGCTGTTGCACTCGATTTTTCGAGATAAATCAATTGTTTTAAAAGCTTACTAACCGGACTACTCATTATTTTAAAACTGGACTACTTAACTAGTCCAGAAAGTTACGAATTTTGCCCAATAAAAATACATTCACGTACTTATCATGAAAAACAAGGTTTTTTTAGCTTTATTTACATTAGTTTCTGTCATCATAAATGCCCAAACTGAGCAAAATACACCACAAGACACTACGGCACTTGGTGAAGTGACGGTTACTTCTTCAAGAATAAAATTGCCTTTTAAAGAAAACTCCAGAACCATTTCCATCATATCTTCCGTAGAAATAAAAAATAGTGCGGCTACCAATCTAGCGGATTTATTACAACAAGAAGCTGGTATTGATATTCGTCGAAGGGGCACTGCCGGAATGCAAGCCGATTTATACATTCGTGGCGGTAGTTTTGACCAAACCCTGTTGCTAATTGACGGCATAAAAATGGACGATGCGCAAACGGGGCATCATACCATGAACGCAGCATTACCAATTGAGGTTATAGAACGTATAGAAATCATAAAAGGGCCAGCTGCTAGGGTATTTGGACAAAATGCCTTCACGGGTGCTATTAATATTGTTACCAAAAAAGTAACAGAAAATAACGTTTCTGCAAATCTGGAGACTGGCTCTTACAATCAGCTAAATGCATCTGTTACAACAGCTTCAAATCTTGAAAACTCCTCTCATATTGTGCATGTGAGTCGGTTAACTTCAGATGGATACCGCTATAATACGGACTACGACAATAGTAATTATTTCATCAAAAGCACCTTTAATAAAAAAGGACAAGCTATTGACATGATTACTAATTTTTCTGAACGAAAATTTGGTGCCAACGGATTTTATGCAAGTCCGTCAGCCATCAATCAATATGAAGAAACCCAAAATAGCTTAATTGGTTTTTCAACGCAGTTTACTTCAGAAAAATGGCAGATTACGCCACGCATTTACTGGAAACGCAATCAAGATGAATATGTGTTTAACCGTTTAAATCCTCCCGCCTATAGAAATTTACATATTACGGATAAAATCGGCGCCGAAGTTAATACGTCCTATACCTCAAGCTTAGGTGTCACTGGTTTTGGAGTTGATATGTCTAAAATTTATTTACGCAGTAATAATTTAGGTGATAGAAATCGGTTTATGACTACCCTATTTATAGAACACCAATTTAAATTGGCCAATAATCAATTGGATATTACGCCCGGTGTTGCCGTTACTTATTTTTCGGATTTTAAATTTCATGCGTTCCCAGGTATTGATATTGGATACCGCTTGAATGACAACTTAAAAGCCTATGGAAACCTAGGATATACTTATAGAATACCAACTTACACCGATTTATATTATACAGATCCTACCACCACGGGCGACCCGAATTTAAAACCAGAAGAAGCCCTTTCGCAAGAAATTGGCATTAAATATTTTACGCCCATGTTTACAGCTTCGGCAGCCATTTTTAATAGAGATGCCAGCAAATTAATAGACTTTGTGAAAGACAATGAAGCAGATTTATGGCAGGCAACCAACATTCGGGATTTAAATACCAAAGGCTTTGAAATCAATATGTCTTACTATTTTAAAATAAACACGTTTAACCAAAATCTATCTTTAGGTTACACCTTTTTAGAAGATGAAGTGAAGGCTCTTAACGTGAACTTTTCCAGATACGCTATAAACTCATTAAAGCACCAATTTACCAGTCGTTTGAGCACACAATTGTTTAAAAATGTGAGTCAGAATATCATTTACAAACATGCTGAAAGAACTTCGGGCGATAGTTATAATGTGTGGGATGCCTCCATCATTATAAGTTTAAAACAGTTTGAAATAACTGCAACAGCCAGCAATATTTTTAATGCCGACTACTACGAAACGAACTTAGTACCCATGCCTAAAGGCAATATGCTTTTTGGACTTCGATATCATTTTAATTAAATTCTCACATACACAATAAGCGAGAATTTGATAACGTTTTCTTAACTTTGGTTCACTAAACTTTTTAGCCTTGGCACTAAACTTACAAGACATTCCTCGTGTAAAGACCATTACAAAAGAGGATTTTTTAAAGCATTACTTTAAACCACAAAAGCCCGTGGTTATTGAGCGTTTTATTGAAGATTGGCCTGCTTACACCAAATGGAATCTAGAGTATATGAAAGCCATTGGCGGCGATATTACCGTTCCGCTTTATGACGACAGACCTGTAGATTATAAAGATGGTTTTAACGAGGCACATGCAAAAATGAAATTGGCAGACTACATTGATTTACTTAAACGCGAACCCACCAAATACCGTATTTTTTTATGGAATGCCATTAAGGAAATTCCGCAATTGCAACAAGACTTCTCGTTCCCGGATTTTGGCTTGAAACTTATGAAAGGGATTCCTATGTTATTTTTTGGCGGACAAGATTCATATACCTTCATGCATTACGATATCGATTTGGCAAACATTTTCCATTTTCATTTTGAAGGCAAAAAACAAATTATTTTATTCGACCAAAAACAGAACGACTTTTTATATAAAGTGCCACATTCATTAATTACAAGGGAAGACATCGATTTTGCAAACCCCGATTTTGAAAAATGGCCCGTACTTAAAAAAGCGCAAGGTTATAAAACCGAACTCAACCACGGCGAAGTGTTGTATATGCCCGAAGGTTACTGGCATTATATGCGCTATATAACCCCAGGTTTTTCTATGAGTTTGCGCGCTATTGCTAGAAATCCGAAGAATTTTGGCCAAGCCGTTTACAATTTGCTCATCATGCGCTATTATGATAATGCCATGAGGCAGTTAAAAGGGCAAAAATGGATTGATTGGAAAAATGAACAAGCCATTGTAAGAACACATAGAAAGAATGGTGTTGTTGTTTAAAATGTCATTGCAAGGAACGAAGCAATCTCATAATTACAACTAAACAAGAAACAGATTGCTTCGTCGTTCCTCCTCGCAATGACCAACTACTTTATCAATTCATTGGCTTTATCGTACACCAAATGCGATTCCCACCCAAGTCGTAAAAAATAATCTACAAACTTCTTTTTTTTCTTCAGTTTATTGGATTCTTTAATTTGTAGTACTTTTTTTTCGGTTAAGTCATTAAAAACATCGGTGTAATGTTCGTCAGAAATTACACTAATAGCAAGATTTATATTACATTTGCTTACGCCTTTTTGTTTAAGTTGATACGTTAAACGGCTTTTACCCCATTTCTTGATATGAAACTTACCGCTCACATATGTTTTGGCAAAACGTTCTTCATTAAGAAAGTTATGCTCTAAAAGATGGATGGTAATCACATCGATAGCCTCGGGTATCATGTGCATATCCATTAATTTTTGTCGCACTTCTTGGTGGCTACGTTCTTGGTACGCACAATAATGCTCCAATTTTTTGATAGCTTCTTGTAGTGTATATGTTTTTTTTGGTGGCTGCATGGTTTTCCAAAAATAACAATAACAGAAACAACATTTGTAAAAACACAAATCTTTTAGATTTTAAAAACGTAAGCGTATGGTACATAAAACTACTTTAAAACCATTATTCTCTTTTTTAGCATTTTGCTTGTTCTTTGTAGGCTTTGGGTTTGGGCAAAGTATTTTTACTAATCCAATAACAGGAACAAACCCAGGAGCATCAAACCCCTATGAAATAGGTGAAATTGTCGATAGCAATATTACTGTTTCTGGGATAGGTAGAGGTCCAGGCATTAATATGGCTGCATCTACTAACAATAGATATAATGCTACGAACTGGAACACTCTAGATTATGACGCCACAGCTTACTTCGAATTTACCATTACCCCAAATTCTGGTTATGAAATTGATTTTGTAAACTTTGAATACATTGCTCAACGATCTTTAGCAGGCCCACCTAACATAGTTATACGAAGCAGTCTTGATGGCTATACTAACAATATTGGAAGTCAAACGCTAACTATTGATAACACCGAAGTAGGCAATATTGTTAACTTATCCACTTCAACTTACCAAAATATAACGGCTCTAATTACGTTTAGAATTTATGGTTGGGGAGGTTCTGATGGTTTAGGTACGTTTAGCATCAATGACTTTACTTTCAATGGTAATGTTAGAGCAGTAGCTGATTGTGCCGGCATAACCACTACTTGGGATGGGACAAATTGGATTCCTTCTGCTCCAGATTTAACCACTAAAGCTATTATAAATGGAAATTATACCACTGGTGCAAATGGTAACATAATGGCTTGTTCATTAGTAGTAAATTCTGGCTTTTCATTAAATGTATCTGATCATACTTTTGTGGAAATACAAAATGATGTTGATGTATTCGAAAATGGCAATATTACCTTAGAAACAAATGGCGCATTTGTACAAAATGATGACACTTCAACTTTTACAGTCAGTACTGGAGGAACTTCTATTGTTGATAAAACAACAAGATCTTATAATGATGCGGAATTACATTATGTGTATTGGAGTTCTCCAATAGTAAATGCAAATATTATAAATGTTTTTCCCTCTCCTTATTTAAATAGACGCTACTTTTTTAATGCTTCATTATATTTAGACCAACATACTGTTAATACAACTAATGGAATTCCCGATGATATCGACGATAATGGTGATGATTGGAAAGTAGCTTCTGGTCTAATGACCCAAGGTCTAGGTTATGTTATAGCCACATCTCCACCTCCTCCTGTTCCGTTTCCATTTCCTTATTCTGATGCTGCACAATTTTCTGGAGAATTCAATAATGGTAATATCGATGTTACGATTTATAGAAATGATAGTGCATTTAATGACAGTAATTGGAATCTGATAGGAAACCCTTATCCTTGCGCTATTAGTACCGATGATTTCTTTGCTTTAAATGGTTATAATGCTATGTTAAATCCAACTGGAACAATAGAAAGTGTACTCTACTTGTGGACACATAATAGTCCTGTCGCTAGTACAAATGCAGGAAATCAACTATATAATTTCAGTCAAGATGATTATGCAATGATAAACTTATCAGGAGGTATTGCTGCAACTAGTGGAGGCGACATCCCAAATAAATATATCCCATCAGGTCAAGGTTTCTTTGTCGCTATGTCTAATGATGCCCCAACTTCAGGTGGAGTGTTTCCCGTTTTAACAAACAATGTTAGATTCAATAATAGTATGCGAATGGCTGATGGCACAAGCAATAGTCAATTTTTTAAAAGCTTAACTTCTAAAGAAACTTCTACTACTAATAAATTATGGATTAACTTAAATTCTAATAATGGTGTATTCAGTCAAATACTTGTTGCTTATGTTAATGGCGCTACTAACGACAATGATGGGTTGTCTTATGATGCCAAAAGAATTACGTCAGAAAAATTGAGTGATCTTTACACCACAATTGAAGGATACAACCAAAAATTTGCTGTTCAAGGAAAGTCAGAAAACAGTCTGGACACTAACGAAACCATCAATCTTGGTTTTAAAACAAGTATAAATGTCGCAACATTATACACCCTATCCATTGCGCAATTACAAGGAGAGTTTTTAAAAAATAACACCATTTATTTAAAGGATAATTTATTGAATAAAACCCATAATTTATCCGAGAGAAATTACACGTTTACTTCTGAAATTGGTGAGTTTAACGACCGTTTTGTGGTGATGTTCAATAACCAATCTTTATCGACAGATGAATTGGTAGCCGATACCAACACCCTAAAAATTATTGATTTGGACAACGACCGTGTTAAGTTTACAATTACCAATGATTTAAGGATTAAAACCGTGACTGTTTTTGATTTATTGGGAAGGGAACTATATACCTTCAAAGGGCAAAATAATGAAGAAACATATCATCTTTTAAACTTAAAAAACAACATTTACATCGCTAAAGTGGAGCTTTCAAATGGAGCAGTGATTACAAAAAAAGCGGTAAAAAAATAATTTAACTAAAAACCTGATTGAAAATCTGCAAGGATTTAGGGGTTTTAAAACTTCCTAAATGCAATTCGAAATAAAGCAATAGCATGCTTAAAAATGACTGTCTGTGTTTGGAAGTTATTCTTATTTCGGATAACGTATCAAAACTTGTATGCAAAAGTGTTTTTAATAGTGTTAAATTTTCGCCAGAAATAGCATATTTACTGGAAGGTTTCAACTCGAATTTCCCATCTTGAAGATTAAAATAATCGTACTCCATATTATTAACTTCAGGATAAAAACCTAAATATTTTGTTAGCTTTAAGATAAAAATCAAATGGAAATTGGCATATTCTTCATGAGAATCAAACCATAAAAGTGTATGTTCCAAATAACTAAAAAGCGTTTCATTTGCCTCTTCTTCTTTTAAAGTACTTGATAATACTTCAGACAAAAACATAACAACGGCACTTTTTACAACATTGGAGTGCAAACTGCCATAAAGATGATTTAATTTAACTTCTTTTATGGTATGAAGCGAGCGGTTGGTTTTATAATCTATTACCAAAGTCAATTGGGAAAGCAATTGAAAATACGCTGTTTGAACAGTACCTTTTTTACTTTTTAAAACACCTCTCAACAAAAAACTGAGCATGCCATAATGTTGCGTGTAGCATTTTACAATAAGATCGTTGTCGCCATATTTTAATTTTGAAATAACAATGGCGTTTGTAGATACTAACATTACCTAATAACCATTAACTTGATGACTTTGGTTTCAAACGTGTCTAAATCTGATAGCATAACCAGATACACTCCAGATTTCACCACATTATTGGCAAGATTTTTACCATTCCAATATGCGGTGCCACCATCAATTTCTAAATTATAGCCTCTATACCTTAAATTGATTCTTGACTGTGCTTCGGCTACCAAATTACCTTCAATATCGGTAATTTTAATATTGACATTTTCAGAAATATCCTTGATTTTCACACGGTCTTCGGTAATATTAAATGTTGGCCGTACCGGATTTGGGTACACATGGGCTGCTTGCAATGTTTCCTGAGTTCCTGAACTTCCCGAACGAAAGGACACCAAGCCTTTGCTGGTTGCTATATAAACTTTACCGTTGGTTTGGTCTATAGAAATATCGGTTATTTCATTTGATGGCAACGGTGAATTACCTGTTGTAAAATGAAAAATGGTATTTTGTCCGTCAGAAGACAGATAAAAGATTCCGGAGCTTACCGTTCCAATCCATTTGTTGTTCGAGCCATCTACTTCTATATCTGTAATTATCTGTTGAAAAAGTAGTTCTTTTGCAATGCCGTCTTCAGAAATAACGATATTATCAACTCTTGAGTTATTATCTTCAAAAAAATTGCTTGTATTGTAAAGCACTCTCAATCCTCTAAAAGTGCCTACCCAAAGCTGATTTCTTCTATCCACAGCCAATGCCGTCACATAACTAGAAGGCATATTTTCTTCTTCCCTAAATACTTTTTTTAATTGAAAACTATTCCCGTTTTCTTTAAACCCGATAAAACCATGCTGATAACTGGCTATCCACTTCGTGCCATCGTCTCCAATAACCATGTCACCATACCCTAAATTATCAGTAAAATTATCTTCAATAATATTTGTAAAACTATAGGATTGCCATTGATTAGTGGTTGGATTATACGATTTTAAAGGTCTGTTTATACGACTCGTAACAGTCCACAACAATCCTGCGCTATCAAATTTAGAAGGCCCAACTCTTATATCGACATAATTAGGATCGGAGGGCAAAACCAAAGATTCCAACCCACTGTTGCTTTGATTGTATAATATGGTTGGGATGTCTTGGTTAACTTCTAACAACCCATTAAAAAAAGAGCTTATAAATACTTGGTTATTATTAAAAGGATTTACAGAAATAGCATTTAAACACATGGCATTTAAAGCGGCGCTGTAGGGTGTATTTATCCAATCATCTCCATTTAAATGACTAAAACCGAGGCTATTTAAAGGATATGGATTGAAAAAAATATCATAGTCTCCAAAAGTAACCCAAAGATTATTAGGTGTCGCCTGAATTGAAAAAGGGGTATTTAGTAAGGGTCCTTCGGGATGTAGTTCTTCAAAATTAATTGGACTTGATTTCAAGGTTTTTAAAACACCAAAATCATGGGTTCCTATGTAGATATATTCTGAATCTACAGTAGCCGATGTGAATTGTGTATTAAATGGTGACGTAACCGCTGCTTGGGAAAGTAAGTTAAAATTAGAATCGTAAACAAAAACATTGTTTGCGGTGGTAACTATTAAATTTCCATTCACTGCTCTAACATCTAAAGGTAGATTGGCATATTGAAACAACTGGGACAATGAGTTATTTGTAATTTGAAAAATCCAATTATCAGTTCGTGTTGTAAACAATTTGTCTTCTAAAGTTTCAATTGCCGAAAAACTTCCTGAAACAATGGTTTGCCAGTTTTGATAATCTATTAAATTCGGGCTAGAAACCTGGGCTTTTCTAATACCGTGTCCGTCTAAACAAGAAGCATAAATCTCGTCTCCAATAATAGCTGTTTGGCTGACTTGAATTTGTGTACCTAAATCTCCTATAAAATAAGTATCCCCAAATTCCAATCTATCTAAATCAAATACGGAAATGCCATAATTTGTAGAAATATAAACCACATTTTGATAGGCATTAAAATGATTGACTCTTTTATTATTGGGTGGTATGGTTGGTTTATCAACAATATCATTGATTGTAAGTACATTATCGTCATTATCGAACGCTATTTCTATCAATCCGTTTTCATAGCCAATGATTAGCAATTCATAAGTATCACTGTAATATATGGTTGATATATTTTCGCCTGATAATCCGTGAATCGTGGTAAGTTCTTCTAATTCATTGGTTTGCTTATTATAACTAAAAATGGCATTTTGTGCAGCTGCATAAATTTTTGTGTCGCTTTCTACAACATCTTTTATATTATAAAAAGAAAAATGACCTTGCCATAAGGTTGAAAAATCTTGGGCAAATTGTAAAAATGGAAAAAAGTAAATTACTAAGACAAAAATTCTTTTAATCATAGGTTGTTTTCTTTTCTTTCCAGCCATCAAAA
>NCDW01000300.1 GCA_002280395.1 Flavobacteriales bacterium 32-35-8 | reverse complement strand
TTGATAAATGCATTTACACACAATAAAGGGTGTAAATTATATACTGATTGAAACTAAATACTGTACTCAATCAAAAACGTTGCCAAACGAATATTATTACTTTCTTTTTATAACTGATAGCGATTTTTCAACAATAGCGGCACTGTTTAATCCGTATTTATCCATAAGTTGCGCTGGAGTTCCAGATTCACCAAAGGTATCGTTAGTTGCTACAAATTCTTGCGGTGTTGGATTGTTTAATGCCAAAACTCTTGCAACACTTTCGCCTAATCCACCAAGATAATTGTGTTCTTCGGCAGTTACTATACATCCTGTTTTTGCAACTGATTTAAGAATAGCTTCTTCATCTAAAGGTTTAATCGTATGAATATTGATAACTTCGGCAGAAATGCCTTTTTCAAACAATACTTTTGAAGCTTCTAAAGCTTCCCAAACCAAATGTCCGGTAGCCACGATAGTAACATCGGTGCCTTCGGTTAACATAACAGCTTTTCCGATTTCAAATTTTTGATCTTCTGGGGTAAAAATAGGCACTACTGGTCTTCCAAAACGTAAATAAACAGGACCATGATGTGCTGCAATAGCGATAGTCGCTGCTTTGGTTTGGTTGTAATCACACGTATTGATAACGGTCATGCCAGGTAGCATTTTCATAAGACCAATGTCTTCAAGGATTTGATGTGTTGCGCCATCTTCGCCCAATGTTAAACCAGCGTGCGATGCACATATTTTCACATTCTTATCCGAATAAGCAATAGATTGACGAATTTGATCGTAAACACGACCAGTTGAGAAATTAGCAAACGTGCCAGTAAATGGTATTTTGCCGCCAATAGTTAAACCAGCAGCGATACCCATCATGTTAGCTTCGGCAATTCCTATTTGAAAAAAACGTTCAGGGTTTTCTTCAATAAATTTTTCCATTTTTAAAGAACCAATTAAATCGGCACAAAGCGCCACTACATTAGGGTTTGTTCTTCCTAATTCGGCTAAACCAGCACCAAAACCACTCCTTGTATCTTTTTTTTCTGTATATGTATATGTTTTCATGTTCTAAATTGGTCTTTTTATTAGTAATCTCCTAAAGTTTCAGGGTTTTGCGCTAAACCTTTTGCTAATTGCTCATCATTAGGTGCTTTACCATGCCATGCATGTGTGTACATCATAAAATCTACGCCATGGCCCATGATTGTTTTCAACAACACACAAACAGGTTTACCTTTTCCGGTGTGGGATTTAGCTTCAGCCATGCCTTTCAAAATGGCTTCAATGTTGTTGCCTTGTTCAATTTCGATCACTACCCAGCCAAAAGCTTCAAATTTAGCTTTGATGCTTCCCATTGGTAAAACTTCGTCAGTAGAGCCATCAATTTGTTGTCCGTTTAAATCTATTGTGCAAATGATGTTATCCACTTTTTTTGCAGCAGCGTACATAATGGCTTCCCAATTTTGTCCTTCTTGAAGTTCACCATCACCATGCAATGTGTAAACCAAATGGTTATCGCGATTCAATTTTTTTGCTTGGGCGGCACCTAATGCAACAGACATACCTTGTCCCAAAGAACCAGAAGCGATTCTAACACCAGGTAAACCTTCATGGGTTGTTGGGTGACCTTGTAGGCGGGAATTTAGTAATCGGAATGTGTTTAACTCTTCAACAGGGAAATAGCCAGCTCTTGATATAACACTATAAAAAACAGGTGAGATATGGCCGTTAGATAAAAAGAAAAGATCTTCGCCAATACCATCCATATCAAAACCTTCCTTTCTTTCCATGATTTCATTGTATAATGATACCAAGAATTCTGTACAACCTAATGAGCCTCCTGGATGACCAGAGTTTACTTTATGAACCATGCGTAAGATGTCTCTTCTAACTTGAATGGTTAAATCTTCTAAATGTTTAATGTTCGGCATATCTAATTTGTTAATTTTGCTCGACAAAAATAGGGTATTATGAGAGTTTTACAAAAGATTAACGTGCTATTTTTAAGTAAAAAGCGAGTTTAAAAAAAAATTAAAAATCTATAGAGATTATAAAATATTAATCAATATAAACTACTTAGGTACTTTTGCATAGCAGGGATATTTATTTTGATTCGAGAGTTTACTTAAATCATTTAAAAACCATTTTAAAATTAAAAAAATATGTAGGTTTGCCGACTTATTATTTCTGAATATGATATTTGAATTAAAAGCCAAAGACAGCCAAAGCAAAGCGAGAGCAGGGGTAATGATTACCGATCAT
>NCDW01000299.1 GCA_002280395.1 Flavobacteriales bacterium 32-35-8 | reverse complement strand
AATTTCAAAAAAAAGCATGCCATTGTCCTTCAAATTATTAACAGCAAACTGCGTAATGGCTTTATAAAATTGTAGCGGATTTTCATCTTCAACAAACAACGCCAAATGTGGTTCATTATTTAAAACATTCGGTTTCATTTGTGTTTTTTCTAGGTGCCGAACGTACGGTGGATTTGAAACAATAATATCAAATTTTAAATCCGAAATAACTTCTGTCATCAAAATATCAGCTTCAATAAATTCGACTTTTACATCATTTGATTCTGCATTCTCTATAGCAACATTTAAAGCTTTCCTACTGACATCTAGAGCATAAACCTTAGCGTTTTTCAAATTTTTAGCTAATGAAATAGCGATGCAACCACTCCCTGTTCCTACATCCAAAATAGCAGGGTCTTGGGTCTTGGGTCTTGGGTCACTAGTCAATATCCAATCAACCAATTCTTCAGTTTCCGGTCTTGGAATCAAAATATGTTGATTCACTTTAAAAGGCAATCCGAAAAACTCAGTCTGTCCTATTATATATTGAATGGGTTCTTGGCTTTTTAAACGTTTTAGTGCATTTAAAATCTTTTCATTATCATCCATAATTAACTCTGGATTCACAGCTAATTTGATTCTGGTGATATTATAATAAGATTCCAATAATATAAAAAAGAAACGATCCACTTCATGCTTATCATAAATGGCATCCAATTCTTGATGGAAAATATATTGAATGTCTTTTAGTTTCATAAATCCTTTATCATCCAAACGCCACATGAATAATGCCCCGTATTTCCTAATGCACCTAGCAAATATTTAAAACCATAAGATTCATAAATATGGATGGCCGCTTTTAGTTGTGACGCAGATTCTATATAACATTGTTTATAACCCAAATCCTTAGCAGCCTGCAAACACTTTTCAAATAATTGCTTACCAAATCCTTTTCCTCTAATGTCTGGAGATAAATACATTTTCTGGATTTCACAAATCTCACTTTCAAAATTCTTTAAAGGTTTTATACCTCCACCGCCAAGCACATTTCCATCCGCATCAATAACATAATAAACCTCTTTACTATTTTGATAGGATTCGAACATTTTGGTGGTTTCAACATCCGAATAAGCAGTGCCTTCCAAAGGAATTTTAAATTCATGAAAACAAGCCCGGATTACCTGCTCTATTTGTTCATTATCCTGTGGTTGAATTTCTCTAATAATGATATTGTTAATACCCATTAATTAATCTTATTTTTGTCCCGATAATTATCGGGGGATGAATATACATGAAAAATACATAAACCGCTGTATTGAAATAGCCAAAAATGGTTTGGGAAGCACGCGACCAAATCCCATGGTTGGCTGTGTGATTGTTCATAATAACAACATAATTGGTGAAGGTTTTACCAGTGCTTATGGCGGTAATCATGCCGAAGTAAACGCTATAAATTCGGTTGTTGACAAACATCTTTTAAAAGATTCTACCTTATATGTCACTTTAGAACCTTGCTCACATTTTGGCAAAACGCCACCGTGTAGCGACCTCATTATCAAATACAACATACCAAATGTCGTAATTGGTTGTATTGATGACAATATTAAAGTTGCTGGAAAAGGTATTGAAAAACTCAAAAATACGGGTTGTAAAGTAACCGTTGGGGTTTTAGAAGTTGAATGTAAAGAACACCACAAACGATTTTTCACATTTCACAACAAAAAACGTCCTTATATTATTTTGAAATGGGCTGAGACCCAAGATGGTTTTATAGCACCCGAAACCAAAAACGAACAAAAACCAGTTTGGATTAGCAACGACTATTCCAGACAATTAACCCATAAATGGCGTGCCGAAGAGCAAGCTATTTTGGTTGGTCCGAATACGGTATTACAGGATAATCCGAGTTTGACAGTTAGGGATTGGACAGGAGAAAATCCGATTAGAATTGTAATAGATAAAGATTTAAAATTGTCTAAGAGCTTGGCTATTTTTAATTCTGAAGCACAAACAATCATCATCTCCAAAAATGATGTGGACTTCTCAAATCAGGTCGCCAAACAAATCTGCGACATACTGTTTCAAAAAGATATAAACTCAGTAATTATTGAAGGAGGCAAACATACCTTTACAGGAAATATTTCATTCAATACAGGTATCAAAGCTCCAAAATTAAATGGAAAATTAATTTCCGAAGAACATATTAAGGACGATATTCTTAAAACATATAGAAATGATTAAAGCCATTATTTTCGATTTTGGTAATGTGTTCATCAATCTGGACATTGAAGGTTTTACACAAAATGCTTTCAAACATTTTAAGATTGATGAATTTTCGGAAGAAATGATAGCCTTCAATAGTTTTTATGAGCAAGGTCTCATTTCTACGGACGAATTTTTGGAATTTTATGTTGAAAACTTTCCTAAGCTTTCAGAAGAAGAACTTATTGATATTTGGAATTTCATGCTGAAAGATTTTCCAGAACAACGTTTGGATTTTCTGAAGGAATTACAAAAATCTTCAAAATACAAATTGATTCTGCTGAGCAATACCAACGAACTTCACATCGATTGGATTAAAAAAAACGTATCTTTTTATGAGGAATTCGAAAATTGTTTTGATGCTTTTTATTTGTCGCATGAGATTCATTTAAGAAAACCCAATCGGGATATTTTTGAATAACCTCATGGAGCTTGTCGCCGGGAAAACGCTTTATCTTGGAGCGTCCCTTGGAGGTGATGTTGAACCCCGGAGAGGTGATGTTTGTGCCCCATGGCTACTGGCACATGGTAGTCAACCTCGACGAAAGCATCGCGCTGACCCACAACTATGTCTCCACCAGCAACCTCTC
>NCDW01000298.1 GCA_002280395.1 Flavobacteriales bacterium 32-35-8 | reverse complement strand
AAAATTATAGAAACTGGATTTATGTTTGAGTTAATTCTTATATCTATTATTTTTGGTGGATTAATTATAGGTTTTTCGAAAGAAAAAGTAGAAGATGAGTTTATTTATAAACTGCGTAAAGATTCCTTAGTCTGGGCTTTAATTTTCAACTATGCTGTACTAACTTTTCTGATTTTTTTCATTTACAGCTATACTTTTGTACATGTGATGGTATTAAATATGTTTACGCCTTTAATTTTTTTCATTGTAAGATTTAACTTTTTAAAACTTAAATCTGGAAGTGATGAAGAATAATATAAAAGTACAACGCGCCATCCATGATATGACGCAAGCAGATTTAGCCGATAAAATTGGTGTTAGCCGACAGACTATAAATGCTATGGAAAAAAATAAATACGTGCCTTCAACAGTTTTGTCACTCAAAATAGCACAACTTTTTAAAGTTTCTGTTGAAGAAATTTTCTTTTTGGATGAAAACGATTAGAAAACAAAACATCAAAAACTAAAAAAACCTAACAAATAAATTTGTTAGGTTTTTTAGTTTTTTTGAAAGCTTCTAAATGTCTAAAAATCTAAGAAGTCTAAATATCTAAATTACATCGCTCCCCATTCTTTCAAAGAATCTTTATTCATTTTTACATAATCGCCATTTCCTGCAGCTTCAGAGGCAGCCAACGATTTTTTTGCAACGGCAATAGCACCAGCCTTATCGCCTGCTTTTGCATAAATTAAAGATTGTTGTCTCAATTGCCAAAACTGGGCTTTATCTCCTGACATCTCCATTGCTTTATCAATCCAAGTTTTTGCTTGTTTGATATCTTTATTTTCTTGGAAATAATAAACAGCAGCATTGAAATAATCGTTCGCTGTTGGTGTAGCGTTCATAACATCATTGATGCTTTTTAATACCATATCATCGGTTGGTAAATCCATTTTCACACCCACATATACTTGTTCCCACATAATGCCTAAAACCCCACTGTTGCTGGTTAAATCATCAAATGATATCGTAAAGGTTTCAATGTTCATTGGCAACGGATAAATTTCAACATTTACTTTGGCAGCAACTTTAGAATCGTCCCATTTAGCTGGCAAACCGCCGTTATTGGCGTCTGTATAAAATATAACATCCCATGCAGCAGCATTTGGAATGGCATAAAGCGCATAGGTTCCTGCTTTTAAGGTTTTTCCATCTACAGACACATCTGTGCTAAAAGTAATTTTTGTGTTTTGGTTAGCTCCCAAACGCCACACTTGGCCATAAGGCACCAAATCTCCAAAAACCTTACGTCCTCTTACATTGGGTCTGGAGTATTCTAGAACAAAATCTGTCAATCCAACTTTTTGTTCAATTTTAGTAAATGGACTGGGTTGTGGCGTTACAATTTGTGCCTCTACAGTGTACACAGTTGTAATAGTAAGTAATAATACTAGTAGTTTTTTCATGTTATTTTTTTGATTTTATTTTAGTTAAAATTACACATTCTTAAGTTCTGATTTGTTAACAAAATCTTAAATTAAGTCGTAATCAATGTGCCTAAATATCTCTAATGTAAAATATTAAGCGTTAAACTTTAAACACTCTATCGTGTTGATTATTATGAATTAACAATATAAAAAAATACCCTTATCTAGCTTTAAGTTGCTTCATGATATCTTCCATCATCTCTATTTGAACTTGTTGAATGTTTAGTAATTCTTGCTGCTGATGCATGATTAAATGGTCTATTTTTTCGTGAAGCATCCTAATTTCCAATTCAGATTTTAAATTCACCATATAATCTTGCTTGGCTCGTTCCCTATCTTTCTCTTCTTGTCTGTTTTGACTCATCATAATCACCGGGGCTTGTAATGCTGCCAAGCAAGACAGAATTAAATTCAGCAAAATAAATGGATACGGATCAAATCCTTTATTCATCAAAAACAACATATTTGAAGTTATCCAAACACCAATAAATAATCCGAATAAGATGATGAATCTCCAACTACCACCAAATGCCGCCATTTTATCGGCCAATCGCTGACCAAAGGTGAATTTTGATTTTTCAATATCGTCATTAACTCTTGAAGTTAGCGTGCCTTCCTTTTGAAGTGTTTGTAAAACATCCTTTTCCAATGCATTCAATTCTCCAACCTCACTAGCTAAATAACCTGCAATATACTTTTGGCGATAAAGATTTAATTCTGAAATGGACATATAAGATGTCGCATCGAAATCAGGATAATCATTTTTTATTGTATCTAAAATGGATTTTCTAATACTTTTCCCTAT
>NCDW01000052.1 GCA_002280395.1 Flavobacteriales bacterium 32-35-8 | reverse complement strand
AAATTGAAAAAAAACAAATATACGATGAACACTTTTAGGCCGCTATTAAATAGACTTTACACATCAATAGCTAGCTGGCTAGATTTAACCTTCTAACTTTCATAATAATTGCAATAAAAAAAATTAATAAAGCAAAAGTGAAAACGACTTCATTAAGAATATAAACACTTTTGTGAAATTCTAACACTAAAATTTAGTAGTTTTAGTGCTTCAAACTTATAGATTAAAAAAAATGATTAAACTAAAATTCACAATACTCATTGCCTTATCGCTTTTCCTTAATTGCTTTGCTCAATCTGAAAAAAAAGAATCAATAATCGCCCCTAATGCGACATTGGAATTGGTTAAATCTGATTACGAATTTGCATTTACTGAAGGCCCTATTGCTGATAAAAAAGGCCGTGTATATTTTACTGATCAACCCAAAAACAAAATTTATATCTGGGATGAAAAAAAAGGTGTTAGCCTATACACCGATGATGCCAAAAGAGCTAACGGCCTATTTTTTAATGCTAAATGGGAATTATTTGCTTGCGCAGAAGAGAACAACCAAATTGGTTATTTCGATAAGAACAGAAACTTTCATGTAGTTTTTGAAAACTATGATGGCAAGCACCTTAACGGTCCTAACGATTTATGGATTGCCCCTAATCAAGGCATTTATTTTACCGATCCATATTGGCAAAGACCGTTTTGGGCAAAAGACCATAAAGAAGTACAAGACACAAAAGGTGTCTATTATATAAATCCAAAAGGTGAAACCGTAAGGATTATAAATGATTATAAGATTCCAAATGGGATTATAGGGACTCCTAATGGAAAAACGCTTTATGTTGCTGATATGGGTGCTAGGGAAACATTTAGATACAATATCGAACCTGATGGTTCTCTAACAAACAAAACACCTTTCGTAAAGTACGGAAGTGATGGTATGACGATAGATAATCAAGGTAATATTTATTTAACGACCTCTAATAAAGTGTTGGTTTTTAATCCAAACGGCGAACTTATAGAGGAAATCATAGTTCCAGAAGCGCCAACCAATGTTTGTTTTGGAGGTAAAAAACGAAATATTCTTTTTATCACATCTAGAACCACCAATTACACATTAAAAATGAACGTGAAAGGTGTAGACAAAGGCGTAAATTAAAAGTTTATAATTTTTAATTAAGTTATTCGTTTATAAACAAAAAAGCCATGCGAAAATATATACTTATTGCTACTATTGTAATTCCCTTACTATCTTTTGGTCAGGCAAATAAGATATTACGGCAAGGCTTAAAGTCAACAAATTTTAATGAGCAAATTGAACTCTTTACTCAAGTCATTCAATTAGAACCAAAAAATCTGGATGCCTATTTCTATAGAGGTCTTGCAAAATACAATTTAGGCGAATACAATGGAGCTATCTTAGATTACACAAAAGTTATATTTTACAAGCCAGATGCCGACACATATTACAACAGGGGAAATTGTAAATTTGCTTTGCAAGATTATGTAGGCGCTAAAGAAGATTACACCAAAGCATTGGAATTAAACAAACAACTTGTAGATGCTATTTATAATTTGGCACTAACAAAAGTTTATTTAGGGGAATTCAAGGAGGCCATTATGGATTTTGATAAAATCACTAATATATTTCCTGGCGATGCCAATGTTTATAACCAAAAGGGAATGGCCTACATGGAACTTAAAGATTACAAAGAAGCCTTTAACAACTTTGCCAATAGTATTTTATTAAAACCAGATAGCAATGCCTTTTACACGCGTGGCATCGCCCTGCTAAGCATTAATTATTACAAAGAAGCTCAAGCTGATTTTTACAAAGCCATACAACTTGATAGAAATAATTTACCTTGTTATTTTTATGCGGGTGTAACCCATCTGTTTATGGGAGAATTTGTGCCTGCACTTACAGCATTCACCGAGTCTATTAAATTTGATGCATTAGACTTTGATGCATATCTGGGATTAGCAATGACACAATTTAAGGCGAATGAAAAAGCACAGGCCAAAGAAAATTTTCAGAAGGCAAAAAGCATTATCAACCCCAATACACTAAATAATGATACCATTGAAATATTTAGTAACACCTATTGGTATAAAAACCAATCTTTTTATTTTAATGACATCTTTAAAGAGCTGAATGCTTTATAAATAGACTTTTATCCTTTGTATTTTAAAGGCAGGTACACTAGTTTTTTAGTTTCATAAAATTCTTCAGAGAAGTATTCACTTAAATTAAAAATCTGAATGTTTTTATAATCCTTTAGCTCATCCTCTAAGTCACCGCCCTTTAAATATAAAATACCATTTTTAATGGCATGCGTTTGTTCTTTAGCTATTTTTCCTTTAGTCCAATGCACAAAAGTTGGCATGGCTGCCACGGCTCTACTGATTATGAAGTCGTAATTATCATTAATATCTTCAACACGGCTATTGGTTGTTTTTACGTTTTCCAAGCCCAATCCTTCAACAACCTCATCCACAACCTTAATTTTTTTTGCAATGCTATCAACCAAATGAAAAGAACATTCAGGAAACATGATGGCTAATGGAATGCCCGGAAAACCACCTCCAGTACCAACATCTAAAATCTTACTTCCATCATTAAAATTTATAAATTTGGCAATGGCCAACGAATGTAAAACATGTCGCAAATAAAGCTCGTCTATATCTTTTCTGGAAACCACATTGATTTTCAAATTCCAATCCTCATACAAAGATTGTAAGGCTGTGAATTTAATAATTTGGTCATCGGTAAGATGTGGGAAATATTTTAAAATAAGCTCCATTTACTTAAAATTTTAGCAAAAATATACTTTTTACAATCATAAATTTAATAAAAAACGTTATAAGTGTAAACTGGTTTATACCTATCTTTGTACGCATGTTTTGGTATGAACCCATAACTGAATTTTTTTTATTAATAGCATGAGTAAACAAGCACTTTCATTTTCAAGAACAGATTCTACAAACTTTTTTAGAACACTTAATAAGCGTGTTAACGATTATTTCAAGGAAAACAACATCAAACGTACCGGTAACTGGAAAATTTGGGTTAAAACTATAGTAATGTTTTCATTGTTTTTAACGCCTTATTTTTTATTGTTAACATTAAACATGCCTGGGTGGGCACAATTATTAATGACCATTGTTATGGGAATTGGCATGGCAGGTGTTGGCATGAATGTCATGCACGATGGCAACCATGGGTCGTTTTCCAATAAAGAATGGATAAACCGTTTAATGGGAAGCAGTATATATATACTTGCTGGAAACACTTACAATTGGAAAGTACAACACAATGTGTTGCACCACACCTATACCAATATTCATGGCCATGATGAGGATTTAGATGCAGGACGTATTTTACGTTTTACCGAGCATTCCGAATGGAAATGGCACCATAGATTTCAACACTATTACTCCGTTTTATTGTACGGTTTATTAACCATTAACTGGGCCATTACTACCGATTTCTTACAAATGAAGCGTTATATGAAGCGCAAATTATCTTACGGTAAATTTCCAAACCCGACATGGAATTGGAGTAAGCTTGTTATTTCGAAAGTAATTTATGTGAGCATTTGGATAGTAATCCCTATGCTGATTTTAAGTATTTCTTGGTGGAAAATACTTCTTGGTTTTTTTATCATGCACTATACGGCTGGTTTAATTTTAAGTGTGGTTTTTCAATTGGCTCACGTTATGGAAGATGCAGAAATGCCCCTACCTGAAGCAGATGGCACCATGAAAAATACTTGGGCCGTGCATCAGCTAAAAACAACCATAAATTTCAGCACAAATAACAAAATTGTTAATTGGTTTACTGGTGGTTTAAACCATCAGGTAGAGCACCATATTTTTCCAAATATTAGTCATGTGCACTATACTAAAATATCCAAAATAGTTAAGGAAACAGCCAAAGAATTCAACTTACCTTATAACGAATATCAAACAACCCGTAAAGCCATCGTAGCTCATTTTAAACACCTAAGGGAGATGGGCATGAAACCAGCTTTACAAGTCTAACCAATATTATTATTAATTAAATGCAATTACTATCCGATAGAATTTTAAACATGGCTACGTCTGCAACTTTAGCTATGGCTGCTAAAGCACGTGAGCTAAGAACAGAAGGCAAAGACATTATTGGTCTAAGCCTTGGCGAACCAGATTTCAATATTCCAGATTTCATTAAAGAAGCCGCTATTCAGGCTATTCATGAAAACTACAGTTCATACTCTCCTGTTGATGGGTATGTGGAGCTAAAACAGGCCATCATTACCAAATTTAAGCGTGACAACAACTTAACGTACACACCTAATCAAATAGTTGTTTCTACAGGTGCTAAACAGTCTTTGGCTAATATTGCAGCAGTTTTAACAAACAAAGGCGATGAAGTCATCATGCCTTGTCCATATTGGGTGAGTTATGCCGACCTTGTAAAATTAAATGATGGGATTCCTGTTGAAGTACCAACAAGTATCGCGACCGATTTTAAAATGACGCCTGCGCAGCTTGAAGCTGCCATTACGCCAAAAACAAAAATGATTTGGTTCAGTTCGCCTTGTAACCCAAGCGGCTCTATTTACAGCAAAGCTGAATTAAGAGCTTTGGCTGATGTTTTAGTTAAATATCCAAATATCTACGTGGTATCTGATGAGATTTATGAGCACATTAACTATGTGGGGCAACACGCTAGTATGGCTCAATTTGAAGACATGTACGACCGCACGATTACCGTAAACGGTGTGTCAAAAGCATTTGCTATGACCGGATGGCGTATTGGATATATTGGTGCTCCAGAAAAAATTGCGCGTGCTTGCAACAAAATGCAAGGGCAAATTACAAGCGGCGCAAATAGTATTGCGCAGCGTGCTACGATAACCGCTTTAAATGAATCGCCAAGCAGAGTTAAATACATGATTGATGAATTTAAAGTACGCCGTGATTTAATTTTAGGGTTATTAAGCGAGATTAAAGGCTTTGAAACCAACGTTCCAGAAGGCGCATTTTATGTATTCCCAAATATTTCTTATTTCTTCGGAAAAACGATACAAGGCATGACCATAAATAATGCTTCAGATTTTTCTATGTTCTTATTAGAAAAAGCGTTAGTTGCTACGGTTGATGGGGAATCATTTGGTAATCCAGATTGTATAAGAATATCTTATGCTGCTTCGCAAGAACAAATTATTGAAGCTATTAAAAGAATAAAAGAGGCTGTTAGTTAAATAACAACAGCACTAATATATAGAGCCGCTAATAATTTTAGCGGCTTTTTTTTATGTTGATAATAGCATTATCTATTTCTCCAAAAAAAAGGTGTAAATAGAATCAAAACCGTGAACAATTCCAATCGGCCAATAAGCATTAAAAAAGATGACCACCATTGTGCCAAAGGAGGCAATGCCGAATAATTATTAACAGGCCCGAAATTACCCAATGCCGGACCAATATTACCCAAACTTGAAGCTGATAACCCAATGGATGATTGAAAATCTATTTGAAACATAGAAAACACCAATGCCCCAATGATGAAGGAAATCATATATAGAATAAAGAATGCCAAAATATTAAAAACAATAAATCTATTAATGGCTTTATTATTATAACGAACAGGCACGATGGCACTTGGATGAAGTGTACGCTTAAACTCCAAAAAACCATTTTTAATGAGGATCAAATGTCTTACTACTTTCACTCCTCCCGATGTACTGCCTGCCGAACCTCCTAAAAACATAAGTCCGAAAAAGAAAACCACTAAAAAAGGCGTCCACAATGTATAATCGGCTGTTATGAAGCCTGTAGTAGTTATAACTGACAACACTTGAAACAAGGCATGCCTAAAAGCACTTTCGGCTTCTCCCCAAACCATGGGATGTTCAATTGATGAGATGGATACATCTGCTTTAAAATAAATAATAAGCGCCGCTATTATTGTAAAAATGAGAACAAACTTAAAATACAATTTAAACTCTTCGTCATTAATTATTTTCTGAACCTTTCCTTTAAAAGCAAAATAGCTAAGCACGAAATTAGAGCCAGCCAAAAACATAAAAAAAACAATGATATACTGAATAATAGGCTCATGGTTCCAATAGGCAACGCTAGCATTTTTTGTTGAAAACCCTCCAGTTGATAAGGTTGCCATAGAATGATTGATGGCATCAAAAAAAGACATGCCTGCCAGATTGAGCAATAAAGTTTCGGCAATGGTATAACCAAAATAAATTAACCACAAACGTTTCGCGGTATCGGTGATTCGTGGGTGTAATTTATCCCCACTTGGCCCTGGAGCTTCCGCTGCAAAAAGCTGCATGCCCCCAATTCCCAACAAAGGCAAAATAGCTATTGCCAACACAATAATACCCATGCCTCCAATCCAATGCGTTGTGCTACGCCAGAACAAAACACCTTTGGGTATTATTTCAATATCATTTAAAATAGTGGCTCCAGTTGTTGTATAACCAGAAATAGTTTCAAAAAAAGCATTGGTAAAATTGGGAATACTATGAGTTAATATATATGGCAATGTTCCAGACAATGACATAATAATCCATCCAAAAGTAACTACAATATAGCCTTCTCGCTTATTAATCTCTTTTTTATGGTTTTTTGTTAGAACCATAATTATTGCACCAACAACCAAGGTTACAATACCCGCCAAGCTTATTTGAAATGTTACGCCATCTTTATAAATATAACTTATAAGGGCAGATAATAACATAAAACCACCATTAAATAATAATAGCAATCCTAAAAAGTGAAAAATGATTTTGTAGTTAAGTTTCAATTATACAATTTTTTATTTGCCACTAATGCACTAATATTTTTAAAAATCTTTGAAATATAGAAACAATTCCGAGTTAAGGGCGAATTAATCTTCTAAAGGAAAAATTTCTCTACCCTTTTTATGGATTGAAGTAAACAACAAACCACAACACGATCACCCACTTGAATTTTAAAATTTCCAAGTGCTATCATTCCAACACCATTTCTAATGACCCCTCCAATGATGGCTGTTCTAGGGAAATCGATAGATTTAATGGTTTTGTTACATACCGACGAAGTTGCTTTCACCTCAAATTCCAATAACTCTGCATTTAAGTTGCTTAGTTTTGTCATGGCAACCACCTCCCCTTTTCGTATGTACCTAAAAATATTATTGGCTGCCAACAATTTTTTATTAATTAACGTATCAATTCCTATGGATTGCGATAGTTCAAAATAATCCATGTTTTCAACCAAGGCAATGGTTTTTTTGACCCCTTTGGATTTAGCAACCAAACAAGACATGATATTCGTTTCAGAATTCGCTCCAACGGCAATAAACGCATCCATATCCGCAATATTTTCTTCATCTAATAAATCAACATTGCGTCCGTCGCTATTGATTACCAAAACCTTTGTCAATTGTTCTGCAAGGTCAAAAGCCCTATCCCTATTCTCTTCTATGAGCTTCACATTAAAATCTTTTTCACTTAAATCCCTAGCGGTTTTAAACCCAATTAGGGTACCTCCCAAAATCATAACATTTTTAATAGTTCTATTAACTTTTCCTGTAAGCCTACAAAGCTCATCTGCGCCACCTTCTGAAGTAATAAAAACCACGCTATCGCCACGTTTAAACTTTGTATCGCCACGCGGTATAATGGTGAATTGCGTTCCAAAACGCTGAATGGCAATGGGCACAAAATGTATTTCCGGAAATATTTCGGCGGCTTCCTTTACGGTCTTTCCAACAAATGAAGCTGATCTAGAAAGTGTTAAACCAGCCATAGTAAGCGCCCCGCCTTCAAACTCATAATTTTCGTTGAAGGACGATTGTTTTAGTGATAATTCAATTTCAGAAGCCGCTAAAGCCTCTGGAGAAATCAACTCATCAATGCCAAATTTTGTAAATCCAACTTCCTCTTTATGCTTTATAAATTCGGTATTGGAAATTCTAGCAATGGTTTTTTTAGAGCCTAATTGTTTTGCCAAAACGCACACCGTAATATTTGTTGTTTCGCTTGATGTTACGGCGATAAATAAATCGCAGGTAGCAACACGCGCTTCTTTTAAAATAGCTATAGAAGTGGCATCACCCTTAATAACCCGAATATCTAAATGTGTATCTGCGTATGCTAAACTTGCCTTGTTTGGATCAATTAAAGTTATCTCTTGGGATTCATAAGACAACAATTTGGCTAAATGGAACCCTACTTCACCAGCACCAGCAATAATTATTTTCATCTGTTAAGTATCATAAAAAGTATAACAAATATACTATAAATTAAATATTACGTTTTACAATTATTTATCACAGAGTTGTTTAATATTTATAAATAATTTATTTTCCACATTCATAATAATTATTTTGATTTTAATAGAAATTTAAAAGATGAAATAAATTATGTAGGTTTGCCAAAAAAAATAGTGATTTGTCAAAGATAAAACCATATAAGAATAGCGATTTAGGGAAAAAAGAACAGGTTACAAAAATGTTTGATACCATTTCTGGTGACTATGATGGTTTAAACCGAGTTATTTCCTTTGGAATTGATTTAAAATGGCGAAAAAAAGTAGTCCATATTGTAAAAGAAACCAATCCTAAAATCATTTTAGACATAGCCACGGGAACTGGCGATTTAGCCATTGCCCTAGCCAAAACCAATGCCACTAAAATTATTGGTTTGGATATTAGCAGTGGTATGCTAGAAATTGGAAAAGAAAAAATTAAAAAACAAGGCCTAGACAATAAAATTGAGATGGTTTTAGGTGATTCTGAAAACATGCCTTTTGAGGATAATACATTTGATGCCATTACAGTTAGCTTTGGAGTTAGAAACTTTGAAACCCTAGAAAACGGTTTAGCGGAAATCCTTCGTGTTTTGAAACCTGGAGGCTGTTTTGTTATTTTAGAAACATCTATACCAACAAAAACACCTTATAAACAAGGGTACAATTTTTACACAAAAAACATTTTGCCGGTTATTGGACGACTTTTTTCAAAAGACAAAAGTGCCTACAAATACTTATGTGAATCGGCTTCTATGTTCCCGTATGGAGAGGCTTTAAACAATATTTTACGTAAAATTGGGTTTATTAGTGTTAAAGATTTTCCGCAAACCTTTGGCGTGGCTACCATATATGTGTCATCAAAATAATTATATGAAACACTTTTTTATATTATTATCGTTTTTGTTCCTTTTGCAAACATCCAACGCACAGTTATTCAGAAAAGAAAAAGTGAGTTATGATGCCAATCAAGGAAGAGGCTCAACGGATAATAATTTATTAAGGTGGGGCTATTTTTTAGGTTTTAACAACTACGATTTTAATTTTGACTACAATCAAGATTTAAGAGATATTTATATAAAAAGAAGTACCGGTTTTAATGTTGGTCTTATTGGAAATTTAAGAATCAATGATTATATCGATTTACGTTTGGAACCTGGTTTATTAATCTCAACAAGAGAACTATATTACAGTCAAACTTATTTTAGTGGCAGTCCTTCAAGTTCCGATTTAATACGTGAAGTGAAATCTACATACATCCATTTGCCTTTATTGGTTAAATTTTCCACCAAACGCATTAATAACTTTAAGCCTTTTATTGTGGGCGGGTTTTCAACAGCACTGAATCTTTCCAGTAATGAAAACAACCCTGATGATAACAGTAACGGACAGTTTAGAACCACAAAGAACACACTGTTCTATGAACTAGGGTTTGGTATTGATTTTTATTTGTATAATTTTAAATTTACCCCGTCCATTAGAGGTGCATTTAGCATCAACGATGAACTTGTGCCAGACGAAGACCCAAATAGTCCCTGGACAAGTAACATTAATAGTATGAAAACAAGAACGGTTTTTATAAACTTCACGTTTCAATAAATGCTTGTCGAGAAGTTGTTTGTCGTTTAGTTGTTGACAACTATTCGACTTAACAACTAAGTGCCTTTCTTTCTACTAAATTCGCTCAATAAAATAGCGGTTGCGGTTGCAACATTTAAACTTTCGGTTGCTTGAATATTTCCAAATCTAGGAATTGCTATTTTTTCTTTTACAATTACTTCAATAGCCTTAGAGATACCATTGGCTTCATTGCCTAAAACTAAAATACCGTTTTTGGGCAAACTTTTGTTATACACATTTTCACCATCCATAAAAGTCCCAAAAATGGGCACTTCAACTTTTTTTAAAAACGATGGCAAATCAACGTAAGTGATATTAACCCTTGATATGGAACCCATAGTTGCCTGAACGACTTTCGGATTAAAGCAATCAACCGTTTCATTACTGCAAACCAAATCTTTAATCCCGAACCAATCACAAAGCCTAATGATGGTTCCTAAATTTCCAGGGTCTCTAATATCATCTAAGGCTACTATCAATTCACTTGTATCAATTGGTTTTGGGGTTGGTACTTTAAAAATAGCAAGTGCTTTATTTGGCGTGGTTAAAAAGCTAATGCGTTTTAAATCGGTTTCAGAAATTAAAATTTCATCCTTGCAAATATCTGGGTTGGCACTATTATTGAAACTTTCAGTTGTATAAAGTGTTTCAAGATGTATGTTAGAACTTAATAATTCACTAATCGCTTTAATACCCTCAACAACAAAAAAACCATGTAATAACCTGTACTTTTTTTGGTTTAAACTAGTTATTAATTTTATTTGGTTTTTTGATAGTGATTGCGCCACAAGACTTAACTTATTTAATTTA
>NCDW01000297.1 GCA_002280395.1 Flavobacteriales bacterium 32-35-8 | reverse complement strand
GCTATGCTGAGGTTTTTGAAGAATTAGGATTTGCAATAGACTTATCAACTCCAACATTTCCTCCTAAAGCGATATTAAATACGAAGCTTCAAAATTTAATAACCAATAACAACATGAAAGTTATTGGAATCGCTCCTTTTGCGGCACACGAAAGCAAAATGTATCCTATAACTTTAATGAAGGAAGTTATTAAAGCACTTTCAATGAGTTATAAAATCATATTGTTTGGTGGTGGAAAAAGGGAAATAGACATTTTAAATGACCTTGAAAATAGTAATGAAAATGTTGTAAATATTTCAGGGAAATTAACCTTAGATGAAGAAATGGATATTATTTCGAATCTAGACGTTATGCTTTCTATGGATTCTGGAAATGCCCATATAGCCGCCATGTTAGGCGTAAAAGTGATTACTATTTGGGGCGTTACGCATCCGTTTGCTGGTTTTGCGCCTTTCAATCAACCAGAAGATTATGCCTTAATTGCAGATAAAAACCAATTCCCTAAAATTCCAACCTCTATTTACGGCAACAAATACCCTAAAGGTTATGAAAATGCGGCAGGTAGTATTTTACCAAAAACTATTGTAGATAAGATTATTTCAATTCTCTAAAAATCTAAAAGCGCAGCGTTCTAAGTATCTAATGTTCTAATTTAAACATCATCATAATCCACAACAACAGTCGCTGTTATAGGTTGGGCTTGACACGTTAAAATAAGCCCTTGTGCCACTTCTTTTTCCGTTAGAATATTGTTTTGTCTCATAACGACCTCACCTTCTTTCAAACGCGCTAAACAACTACTGCAAATACCGCCTTGGCAAGAGTAGGGCACATCCATATCTTCATCTAAAGCAGCTTCCAAAATGGTTTGTTTTTGAGACATGTCGATGGTTTTCTCTTCATCGTCCACAATAATGGTGGCTTTGGTTTTGCCAGTCGTAGCGGCTTCTTCGATAATTTCAGTCACTTTTGCAGCTTTAAAAAGTTCGAAATGGATTTTATCTGAAGCAACGCCATGTTCGGTTAAAACATCTTTTACGGTATGAATCATCGCTTCCGGACCACATAAATAATAAGCATCAACCTCGATATGTTTATGCTTGTTTTTCATTACATAATTAACGGTACTTTTTTCAATCCTACCAAAAATGGAATTGTTACCACTATCTTCTTGACTGAAGACGAATTGTATAGAAAAACGATCATTGTATTTATGTTGAAGCTCTAGAAGTTCATTTAAAAACATGGTGTCTTCAGTCGTTTTATTTCCATAAACAAGAATGATTTCACTATGTATTTCTTCTTCTAATGCACATTTTATAATACTTAAAACGGGCGTAATGCCACTACCTGCAGCAAAAGCCGCAATATTTTTAGTTTTATTATCATTGGGTTCAAACACAAAACGACCTTTGGGAGGCGCAACATCTAAAACATCGCCTACTTTTAATTCGTTATTTGCATAAGAAGAAAATGTGCCATCTTTCACTTCTTTTATGGCCACTTTTAAGTCACCGCTTTTAGGCGAGGAACAAATGGAATAATCGCGTCTTAATTCATTGCCGTTAATGTCTTTTTTTATGGTAATGTACTGTCCGGCTTTAAATAGAAATGATGATTTTAAGTTTTCAGGAACATCAAATGTAACGCTAATCGCTTTATTAGCTTCTTTATGGATGTTTTTTACAGAGAGTTTGTGAAATGATGACATTTATTAATGTTTTATGCAAAAATAGGGAAGTAGATTTGTAAATTTAAATTTTGATTGTAACAATTACGGTAAAATTTTTACTAATAAAAAGAAATCTAACCTGTAAATGAAATCGCTAACCTTTGAAAATCTATGATTATGAAAAAAGTATTACTAGTATTATTCTTATTTGCCACTGTTGCCATTCAAGCGCAAGACAATTCAGAATTTAAAAAAGAAACCATTGAGTTTATTAAGTTAACAGGCTCTGGCGCCGCTTTTGACGATGCTATTTCTCAAATTGGATCCATGATGGTTTCGGAAGCCAATAAAGAAGCTTACCAAAAAGAAGCAAACGCCACTTTAGACGGGTTGTATGATAAATTGGCCGATTTATACATGACTGAGTTTACCCAAAGCGAAATAAAAGAATTGGTGGCTTTTTACCATACCGATTTAGGTAAAAAATTGGCCGAAAAACAATTAAGTTTAACCCAAAAATTAACTAAGCCTAACCCAAAAGGGCATGATGTTAGGTCAAACTTGGGGCATGGAATTACAAGGAATCGCTCAAAAATATAAGTAACTAAAAATGGTAAAACAATTTTTAAGTTTAGAGTGGAAGTCGTTTTTACGATCTGCTAGCTTTGGGAAAAGTTTAGGTATCAAAATATTTATGGTATTTATAGCGCTCTATTTCATAGCGATTTTTCTAGGGATGGGATTGCTCTTATATCCGGGTCTTAAAGAAGCATTTCCCGATAAAGATCCATTGCTTATAGTTAATAGCCTGCTTTTTTATTGGTTTTTAGCCGATTTAATTTTTAGGTTTTTCTTTCAAAAACTTCCAGTAATGAGTGTGAAACCTCTTTTACAATTACCAATAAAAAGAAGACATATTGTAAATTTCGTTTTGGGAAAATCGGCTTTATCATTTTTTAATTTTTTACCACTTTTTGCAATCCGTTTCGTATGTTTTTTTCTGAAATAACAAATCCTTTCGTTTTTAAAACTTCGATGGTTTGCAATACCGTTTTAATGTTGTGGATTTGATAGGAACCTTTTAAATCTGAAGTATAAACAATATCCTTGTTGTTTGCGGCCAAAAATAAAGGCGCAGATTTTTCTGATGCAATTTTCTCAAAAACCGGGAATGTTTCTGCTTGGTATTCCCCAATAACCACGGGTACATTATTTTTGATGATTCCTGCTTTTTCAAAAGCAATTTCGGGCAATGTATCTCCCAAAAACTGCGTATGGTCATACCCAATATTGGTAATTACCGAAACTTCGGGCGTAATAATGTTGGTGGAAT
>NCDW01000051.1:10956-17222 GCA_002280395.1 Flavobacteriales bacterium 32-35-8 | reverse complement strand
CCAAATACGATATTACCCCAACTTATGGTAATGCAATAAACAGCTTAAATGAAAATTGGTCAGAACCAAAAAACTTAGGAAGTCCTGTAAATACATTATATGATGAATTTTATCCTTCCATTGCCAGTAATGGAAATTTATATTTTACAAGGGACAATACATCCCTAAAAAATAAGGATGATATTTATTTTAGCGAATTTAAGGATTCACAATATAGGGAACCAATCGTGTTACCAAATTCTATAAATTCTGAGGGTTATGAATACAATGCCTTTATTGCGCCTGATGAGTCTTTTTTAATTTATGGATGTTATAATAAAAGTGGTGGTTTTGGTAGCGGTGATTTGTACATCAGTTTTCATGATAAAACTGGTTGGACACCAGCCAAAAACTTAGGAGAGCCTATTAATTCCGACAAAATGGATTATTGCCCTTTTGTAGATTTAAAAACGAGCACCTTATATTTTACAAGTAAAATGGACAATACCACTACTAAGTTTGAAAAACCTCTAAAGATTGATGATTTATTTGAAGAATTGAATAAATATGATAATGGACTGAGTAGATTGTACAGTATTTCTATAGAAACATTACTAAAAAGCAAAGTCACAAATTAGAAACCTGTTTTTTGGCTTCGGTAAATTCACGCATCATATCTTCAACAATTTGGGCGACTGGTTTTATATCATGAATTAATCCAGCAACTTGTCCGATTTCCAATTCCCCTTCTTCTAAATCACCTTCAAACATGCCTTTTTTAGCGCGTCCCCTACCTAATAATTCCTTTAGTTGTTCTTGAGTAGGTGATTTTTTATAAAGTTCCTGTAAGTCATTATAAAACTTATTTTTTATCAATCTTACCGGTGCTAATTCCTTTAAAGTAAGCTGTGTATCACCTTCTTTGGTATCAGTAATTAATTTCTTAAAGTCTATATGGGCTGAACTTTCCTCACTAGCTGCAAATCTGCTTCCTACTTGCACACCATCGGCCCCTAAAACCATGGCAGCCAACATAGCTTGCCCGGTAGCAATGCCCCCAGCAGCAATCAACGGAATTTGAATTTGTTCCTTTACCATGGGAATCAATGTTAAGGTGGTAGTTTCATCCCTACCATTATGCCCTCCTGCTTCAAAACCTTCAGCAACCACAGCATCTACTCCAGCTTCTTGTGCCTTGAGTGCAAACTTGACGCTACTTACCACATGCACCACGGTTATACCTTGTTCTTTTAACCAAGGCGTCCACGTTTTAGGATTTCCAGCGGAAGTAAAAATAATCTCAACTCCTTCTTCCACAATAATATCCATAATCTCTTGAATGTTTGGATAGAGCATCGGCACATTAACACCAAAAGGTTTGCTGGTTGCTTTTTTACATTTTTGGATATGCTCACGCAACACGTCAGGATACATAGAACCAGCTCCAACAAGTCCTAAAATACCCGAATTACTAGCTGCTGAAGCCAATCGCCAGCCACTATTCCAAACCATACCTGCTTGCACTATAGGGTATTTTATATTGAATAATTCGGTAATCCTATTAGCCATTATTTTTTAATGAGTTTGAAGTTTTTTGACGTTTTTTGCGATGTGATTTTAACAATGTATAACCCAGCAACAAGACTGGAAACATCAATGCGGGCATTTTCATCTAAAATCAAAAACCTATTGACCCGTTTTCCTAAAATATCATAAATATTGAACGTCCAAAATGTTTCTTCCGAAGGGAGTTTAAAAAAAACGTCGCCTGAACTCGGATTTGGAAACATTAAAATCTCTTCTGGATTTTCGTCATCATTTCCATTCGAAAGCTCTCCATTTAATGCTGCAAGCAAATTCGGAATGCCATATCCTAAGAAATAATCTGGATTATTATATTGGGATGCCGATTCCCGAACCAACTGCATAATTTCAGCATTTGTTTTATCGGGTAAAGCCTGCCATAAACATACGATACCACCTGCTAAAATAGGCGAACTGAACGATGTACCATTTAATGTCCCAATCACACCATTAGTGCCTATTACATAACTTGCCTGACCCTGAGCTACAACATCAGGTTTCTGTGTGGGCTGAATAGCACTTCCAACGGAACTAAAAGAGGCATAAGTCCCTGAAGCTGTAACAGCACCAACGGACAGTACATTTGGAGAATCGGCAGGCGCATTAATGCCACTATTACCTTCGTTTCCAGCAGAATTAATAATCAACAACCCTTTTTCAAAAGCTATATTGGCACCTTTAGTTATGTATGTTGTATTTCCATCAAAATGCGATGCTGGATAATTGTAATTTGTGTTATCGTAAAAACTTCCATAGCCTAACGAAGAATTTATCACATCCACTCCCAAACTATCGGCACGCTCAACTGCTTCAACCCAATAGCTTTCTTCAACCGGACTCTCATTAATACCATCTTCAGTAATAAATAGATAATAAGACGCATCAGGTGCTGTACCTACATATTGATCTTGAACATACCCAGCCATGGTGCTCAACACCCATGTACCATGACTACTAGACGTGTTTGCATATACATTAGCATTTCTATTCACAAAATCATAGCCATCTATAATATTATTGGCATTTCTCAATCTTTGAAATGCTGCCATGGTATTTACGTTTGGAAAACCTGCATCTAAAACGGCAACCGTCATACCAGTTCCTGTATAATCCAAAAGATGTAACTCGTGGCCATTAATCATATCAATCTGGTTGAAAGCATTGCCATAATTGAATGTTGTTAATGCGTTTTCAAGTTTAGAATCCTGTTTTTGAGAAACAGGCTTTACCGAGTTTAAGCTTTTATTGGCAAAATCTATGGAAGCAACAAAACTTAAGTTTGTTAGTGCCTCAATATCCGTTTGGTTGCCTCTAACATGTACCGCATTAAACCATTTGGATTTTGCCATAACGGTTATTCCTGATGCATTTTTTAGCTGGGTAATATAACTTTCGTTTACTGGCACATCGCGTTCATCAATAGGCACACCATGGGCACTTTTTCTATTGATTGCTTTTTGGGTAAGAATGCTAATGGGATTAGCAATGGAAACCGCTACATTTTGTTTATCGGTTAAATACACCCAAGCATCTTGTTGGGCATAAAAAGGTAACTGAAAGAATAGCAATATCAAAAATAGTAGACCTTTTTTCATCGCTCATCGATTTAAATCAATGACAAGTTACGAAATTACTCCAGAACCTACTAACTCATCATCTAAATACCAAGCGACAAACTGGCCTTCAGTGATAGCTGATTGCGGTTGTTCAAACTCAACATACAATCCACCATCTACTTTATACAGGGTTGCTTTTTGCAAGGGCTGACGATACCGAATTCTTGCCATGACTTGCATAGTTTCATCTAGTTTTAAAGCTAAATCCTCACGAATCCAATGCAACTCGTCGTTAGTTACAAACAAGGCTTTTTTATACAATCCAGGGTGCTCTTTACCTTGACCTGTGTAAATAACATTGTCGTCTACATTAGTTTCAATAACAAATAATGGTTCTACAGTACCGCCAACCGCCAATCCTTTGCGTTGTCCTTTGGTAAAATAATGCGCCCCTTGGTGCTTTCCAACAATGGTTCCATCTTCAAGATGATAATCAATTTTTTGGGTTAAATATTGAAGTTCTTCTTGCTTAGAATGAAATATTGGAATGCTTTTACTATAAATGATATTTTCTTTGGGAACTTCAACAATTATACCTTCTTTAGGTTTGAGTTGTTGTTGTAAAAAATCAGGCAACTTCACTTTACCAATAAAACAAAGTCCTTGGGAATCTTTTTTCTCAGCTGTTACCAAATCCAATTTTGTAGCAATCTCCCGTACCTGTGGTTTCGTTAATTCACCTATCGGAAATAATGATTTTGCCAACTGCGCTTGAGATAATTGACACAAAAAATAAGATTGGTCTTTATTATCATCAACACCTTTTAACAATTGATAAATATCTTTGCCCTCTTTTTGAATGGTACCTTTTCTACAATAATGTCCAGTAGCTACATAATCGGCGCCAAGTTCCATGGCGATTTTCATGAAGACATCAAACTTGATTTCTCTATTGCAAAGCACGTCTGGATTGGGCGTTCTTCCTTTTTCGTACTCATTAAACATATAATCCACAATACGTTCTTTGTATTGTTCGCTTAAATCTATGGTTTGAAAAGGAATTCCTAATTTATCGGCTACCAACATAGCATCATTGCTATCGTCTAGCCAAGGACATTCATTAGAGATGGTAACAGAATCATCATGCCAATTTTTCATAAACAAGCCTATCACCTCATAACCTTGCTCCTTTAATAAATAAGCAGCAACGCTAGAATCTACACCTCCGGAAAGTCCGATAATTACTCTTTTCAAAACACTAAAATTAGGCTACAAAGATACATTATTTTGCAGAAAATTAATTATTAAAACATTGAACTTCAATCACAAATCAATCACATTTGTTTAAAGTTTTGTTAAATTAATTAAACAATATACATGTATTTGTTTAAAGTTTTATTATATTTGTTGAACAAAAAAAACATAACATTATGAAAAATCTATTAAATTCAAAATTAGCATTAATACTATGCTTGGCATTAACCTCGCTGTCATCATGCAACAATGACGATGCTGTTGCTGTTCCAGAAACTATTGCAGAAATAGCAACTGCTACTCCAAGTTTAAGTAATTTAGTAGCTGCTTTAGACAGAGCTGGACTTGTTGAAACCCTAGATGGCCCTGGGCAATTCACTGTATTTGCACCAACCAATGACGCTTTTCAAGCTTTCTTGACGGCAAATGGTTTTGCCTCTCTTAATGATGTTCCTGTTAATGTGTTAACCCAAGTATTATTAAACCATGTAGTTATCGGAGACAATGTATCAACCAGTCTCTCAACTGGCTATGTAAATACATTGGCTACTTATGGTGACACCGAACTAAACCTAAGCATGTTTATAAATACTGCTGGCGGTGTTAAGCTGAATGGTGTTTCAAATGTTGAACTTGCTGATATTGATGCAACAAATGGAGTAATACATGTTGTAGATGCTGTTATAGGCTTACCAACTGTAGTAACATTTGCTTTGGCTGATCCTACATTCGAAATCTTGGTTTCTGCGCTAACTAGAGAAACGTCCTTTACATTTGTAAATACTTTGTCTACAGCTAACGGAACCAATCCAGCTCCTTTCACGGTTTTCGCTCCTACTAATGCCGCGTTTGTTAATTTATTAGGTGAGTTAAGCTTATCGAGTTTAGCTGATGTACCTACAGATACACTAGCAGCAGCCTTAACAATGCATGTCGTTGCTGGTGCAAATGTTCAATCGTCTGCTTTAACAAATAATATGCCTATTCCTACTTTAGGAGGAAGCATAACGGCTAACGTTACTGGGGGCGCAACTTTAACAGATGCCAATGCTAGAGTTAGCAATATTATTTTTACAGATGTACAAGCAGTTAATGGTGTTGTACATGTAATCGATAAAGTTATTTTACCTCCATTATAAATAATGATTATTAGTTTGGTTTGTTGATTTTAAACAGTTTAATTAAAAATTGTTTATGAAAGAGAAGGGTTCCTTAAGCAATTAAGGAATCTTTTTTTATTTATTAGTTGATGATAAATTCTTTTCTTCAGTAAGTTTACCATTCTCATAGTATTTCCAAGTGCCCGTTTTTTGGTCATTATTATAAAAACCCTCCGCTATTAATTGCCCTTTGGAATCATAAAATTTTGAAAGTCCGTTTAAGACACCATCAGCATAGGTGTATTCTTTAATAACTATATTATCTTCTGAATACCAAATCGACATACCATTGAGCTTCCCATTTTTATAAGTTTCTTTTTGCGATACTTGTCCGTTTGGATAATAAATAAAACGCTCGCCAGTTAAATGTCCGTTATCATCAAAATGTTCCAATATCAATAATTTGTTAGAATCCTTTTGATAGTATTTCCATTCACCAACATAAATTTTACCGTTCATTTTCCCTTCACTTATTACCTTTCCATTAGAAGCAAAAAAAGTAACATTGGCTTTTGTTCCGGGCTCCAAAAACTCTCTAGTGGCCGTTAAAACAGGTTTACTATTGATGTTTTTATAGAATTTAAACAACCCTATTTCTTTGCCATGATAAAATTCTCCTTCAAACCTTAAAACAGTTGTGCCATCAAAGTTCTTTTTCCAAACGCCATGTTGCTTGCCGTTTTCATCTAATTGATTAATTGTTTGTGCGGAAACCGAAAAAAACAAGATTGAT